>NZ_JAYSFE010000010.1:20958-57170 GCF_041913585.1 Allostella sp. | reverse complement strand
CCTGGCACATCGGCAACCGCCACCTGCCGGCCGACATCGGCGCCGACCGCATCCTGATCCGCGACGACCACGTCATCGTCGACATGCTGCGCGGCCTGGGGGCCACCGTGGAGCCGGTCGAGGCGCCGTTCAACCCCGAGGGCGGCGCCTACGGCCAGCACAATCACGACCCGCGGCACCCGCATGCCCATGACCATGCCCATGACCATGGGCACGATCACGACCACCATCACGACCACGGCCATTCCCATGGGCATGCCCACGGCCATGCCGAGCCCGCTGGCTGACGGCGGCGAGGCGGCGCTCTACCGGCTCCTCACCTGGACCTCGCCCGCCTATCCGACCGGGGCCTTCAGCTACAGCCACGGGCTCGAATGGGCCGTCGAGGACGGGCTGGTCCGCGATCGCGCCGGCCTCGAGGCCTGGGTCGCCCATGTCGTGGAGTACGGCGCCGGCTGGTCGGACGCGGTCCTCTTCGCCCATGCCCACCGCGCCGTCGCGGCGGGCGACTGGGCGGAGGTCGACCGCATCGCCGACCTCGCCGCCGCATTGCGCGCGACCGGCGAACTGGCGCTCGAAAGCGGCCAGCAGGGGGCGTCGTTCCTCGCCATCACCCGTGCCGCCTGGCCCGGCCCGGCGCTCGACCGGCTGGCGGCGCTGCGCGACGGCCGCCCGGTGCCGCTGCCGGTCGCCCAGGCGGCGGCCGCAGCCGGCACGGTGCCGCTGGCGCCGGCGCTGACGGCGCTGCTCGGCGCCTTCGCCGCCAGCCTCGTCTCGGCCGGCGTGCGCTTGGTGCCGCTTGGCCAGACCGACGGGCAGCGCGTGACCGCCGCCCTGATGCCGGTCGTCGCCCGCACCGCGCTGGCGGCGCTGGCGGCACCGCTCGACGATCTCGGCACCGCGGCCCCGATGGTCGACTGGGCCGCGATGCGCCACGAAACCCAATACACGAGGCTCTTCCGCTCATGAGCAACGGACCGCTCCGCGTCGGCGTCGGGGGCCCCGTCGGGTCCGGCAAGACCGCACTCGTCGACCGCCTGTGCAAGGCGATGCGCGACCGCTGGAACCTCGCGGTCGTCACCAACGACATCTACACCAAGGAGGACGCGGAATTCCTGACCCGCTCGGGCGCGCTGGCGCCGGAGCGCATCGTCGGCGTCGAGACCGGCGGCTGTCCGCACACCGCCATCCGCGAGGACGCCTCGATCAACCTGGCCGCGGTCGAGGAGATCGCCCGGCGCTTCGTCGACCTCGACCTCGTCTTCATCGAATCGGGCGGCGACAACCTCGCCGCCACCTTCAGCCCGGAACTGGCCGACCTCACCCTCTATGTCATCGACGTCTCGGCCGGCGACAAGATCCCGCGCAAGGGCGGCCCCGGCATCACCCGCTCGGACCTGCTGGTCATCAACAAGACCGACCTGGCACCGCTGGTCGGCGCCAGCCTCGAGGTGATGGACCGGGACGCGCGGCGGATGCGCGGGTCCCGGCCCTTCCTCTTCTCCAACCTCAAGTCGGGCCAGGGCGTCGCCGAGATCGTCGCCTTCATCGCGGAGACGGGCGGCCTGGCCACCCCGGCTACGGCCGCCGGTCGAGCCAGTTGAGGGCCGCACCCGGGACCGGCCAGTCCATCGCCACCAGCCGGCCGGTCATCGACAGGGTGATGTAGGCGGTCTTCCGGTCGGGGCCGCCGAAGCAGATGTTGGTCGGATAGGGCTCCGGCATTTCGACGAAGCGGAGGTTGCCGCCGTCCGGGTCGACGATGGTGATGCGGCCCGACATCAGGGTGGCGACGCAGATCGCGCCGTCCGCCTGCACCGCCAGCGAATCGAAGCGCTGGAAGCCGTCGAGCCCGACGACGAGCCGGCCGCCATGCGGCGAAGGCCAGGGCAGCTTGCGGATCTCGCCGGGTGCGGTGACGTCGAAGGCCCAGAGCCGGCCCGGCTCGGTCTCGGCGACGTAGAGCGTCCGTCCGTCCGGCGACAGGCCGATGCCGTTGGGGGTCACCATCGGCTGGATGACCTCGCGGATGAGGCTGCCGTCGGCCCGCGCGTAGTAGACGGCGCCGCGGTCCATGTCGCGGGCCCGCGCCTTGCCGAGATCGGTGAACCAGACCCCGCCATGGGCATCGAACACGAGGTCGTTGGGGCCGCGCAGCCCGAAGGCCCCGGCCCGGTCGTAGATCCGCTCGACGGCCCCGGTCGCAAGGTCGACCGCCTCGATGCGCCCGCCCGAATAGTCGTCGGCCTGCAGCACCGGGCGGAGGGTGCCCGCCTCCTCGTGCCACTTGAAGCCGCCGTTGTTGCAGATCCAGCAGCGGCCGTCGGGACCGATGGCGGCGCCGTTCGGGCCGGCGCCGATCTCCGAGACGGTCGTCTTGGTGCCGTCGGGCGCGACGCGGGTCAGGCGCCCGGCCGCGATCTCGACCAGCAGGACCGAGCCGTCCGGCATCGCCACCGGGCCTTCGGGAAAGCGCAGTCCGGCCGTGATCTCGCGCAGTTCCGCCATCGTCGGGATTTCCTCGGGGTTGGATTGGTGGCGGGGCGGCGACCGTGCTAGGGTCCCGCCGCCCCACGCCCCGACGATGCCATGAGCGACCCCATCCGATCCAGCCGGCCGGAGGAATGCGCCAGCGCGGAAGACGCCGCGCTGGTGGGGCTGCTCGACCTGCTGGCGGCGCCGGCGCGTCTCGTCGCCGCCGACGGCAGCCCGGGTGCCGTCAACCGCGCCTATGCGCAGCTGATGGCCGACGGCCGCCCGCTGCTGGGCGAGGTCGAGCGGCTGGATCTGGCGGACGGCCGCCGGATCGAGATCTGGCCGCGCGGCTCGGCGACGATGCCGGTGCTCGCCGACGCCATCGAGGCGCTGGAGGAGGGGTTCGCGGTCTGGGACGCCAACGACCGGCTGGTCCTCTTCAACCGCCGCTATCGCGACCTCTACCGTGACTTCAACGACCTCACCTACCCGGGGGTCGACTTCGCCGCCCACGCCCGCGCCCGCCTCAACGCACCGCAGCTCCGGATGTCGCCGGAGGAGGTCGAGGCCTATCTCGAGCGGCGCCGGCAGGAGCGGCGGCAGAACCTGCCGCCCTTCGAGATCGAGCGCGTCGACGGGCGGTGGATCCGCCTCGTCGACCGCACCATGCCCGATGGCGGCCTCGTCTCGGTGCGCATCGACGTCACCGACCTGAAGCGCCGCGAGGCGCGCGCGGCGGAGCGCTCGCAGATCCTCCAGGCGACACTGGAGAACATGAACGACGGCATCCTCGCCTTCGACGGCGAGCACCGGCTGATCGCATGGAACGACCGGGCGTTCGAACTGGCCGGCCTGCCGGAGGAGATGAAGCGGCGCGGCGTGCAGGTCGTCGACCTGGTGCGGGCGCAGGTCGCCGCCGGCGAGTTCGGCGAGGCATCGTTCGAGCAGGTCTTCCGCACCCATTCCGAGTGGCTCGCCCGTGCCCGTCCCGACAGCTACGAGCGCCGCCGGCCGAACGGCACGGCACTGCTGGTGCGGCACAATTTCGCCCGCAACGGCGGTTTCATCACCACCTTCACCGACGTCACCGCGCAGCGGCAGGCGGAGGAGGACGCCGAGCGGCACCAGGCGATCCTGGCCGCGGTCGCCGAGGCGGCCGCACGCATCCTCTCGGGCGAGAGCTGGCTGGAGCAGACCCGGCTCCTGCTCGGCCGGGCGGGCGAGGTGCTGGCGGCGAGCCGGGTCATCCTGACCGAGATCCGGCGCGAGGCGCCGGAGATGCGCCGGCTGGCCGACCTTCTCGTGTGGAGCGCCCCGGGTGCCCCCGAGGCGCCGATGCCGATGCCGCCGGAAATGGCGGCGGCCCGCCACGCCGCCTTCGCCGACTGGTGGGTCCGGCGCGAGCAGGGCGAGACCGAGCAGGCGCTGACCCGCGATCTCGACCCGGCCAAGCGCGCGTTCCTGGAACCGATCGGTGTCCGCTCGCTGCTGCGCATGCCGGTGATGATCGGCGACAGCGTCTGGGGCACCGTCGGGCTCGACGACTGCAAGAGCGACCGCATCTGGCATCCGATCGAGGTCGAGGCGCTGCGCGCCGTCGCCAACCTGATCGGCGTCGCCATCAACCGCGCCCGCAGCGAGGAGGCGCGGCTCGATTCCGAGGAGACCTACCGCCGGCTCTTCGAGGCGGCCCCCGACGGCATCATGATCACCGAGAACCAGATCATCATGTCGGCCAACGCGGCGGCCGTGCGGATGATGGGCGCCGCCGGCGAGCGCGACCTGATCGGCCGCGACATCTACGACTTCGTGCCCCCCGAGTACCATGCCATCGCCCGGCTCCGGGCGCGCGTCGTCCGCGAATCCGGGCAGCCCGCCCCCTATCGCGAACGCGAGATGCTGCGGCTCGACGGCAGCCGGTTCGTCGTCGAGACGACGGGCACCAAGGTCGCCGCCGGCGGGCGCGACCGCCTGCAGCTCATCTTCCGCGACGTCACCGAGAAGCGGCGCGCGGCGGCCGAGATCCAGCGCCAGCGCGAGGCCCTGATCCAGAGCGAGAAGCTGGCGGCGCTGGGCTCGCTGCTCGCCGGCGTCGCGCACGAACTCAACAACCCGCTGTCGGTGGTCGTCGGCCAGTCCTTCCTGATGGAGGAGACGGCGGGCGACGAGCGGACGAAGGCGCGCGCCGCCCGCATCCGGGCGGCGGCCGACCGCTGCGCGCGCATCGTCAAGACCTTCCTCGCCATGGCCCGGCAGCGGCCGCCGCAGCGCAAGCGGGTGGCGATGGCGGGGATCGTCCGCTCGGCCTTCGACATCGTCGCCTATCCCCTGCGCACCTCGGGCGTCGAGACCGCGGTCGACGTCGCCGAGGACCTGCCGCAGCTGTGGGCCGACGAGGACCAGCTCGGCCAGGTGGTGATGAACCTGCTGCTCAATGCCCAGCAGGCCCTGATGGACGTGCCGCCGCCCCGCCGCCTGTCGCTGCGCGCGGCGCTGCTGCCGGGCGGACAGCGGCTGCGCCTCACGGTCGCCGACAACGGCCCGGGGGTCGACCCGCATCTCCGCCGCCGCATCTTCGACCCGTTCTTCACGACCAAGCCGGCCGGCGTCGGCACCGGCGTCGGGCTTTCGGTCTGCCACGGCATCGTCGCCGGGCACGACGGCACGATCTGGGTCGAGGAGGCGCCCGGCGGCGGCGCCGCCTTCGTCATCGAGCTGCCGCTGGGCGAGGGCGATGCCGAGGACGCGACGGACGAGGCGCAGGCCGACGGGGCCGGCGCGGGCCGCCACATCCTCGTCGTCGACGACGAGCCCGACATCGCCGCCATGCTGGAGGAGATCCTGGATGCCGCCGGCTTCCGGGTGACCGTCGTCGAGTCGGGTCGGGAGGCGCTCGGCCTCCTGGCGCGGCTCCATTTCGACCTCGTGCTGAGCGACATCCGCATGCCGGACGTCGACGGCCGCGACCTCTGGCGCGCCGTCTCCGCCTCCGGCCGGCCGGCCACCCCGATCGCCTTCATGACCGGCGATTCCCTGGGCGCGGCGGCGGCCGACTTCCTGATCGAGGCCGGCTGCGAGGTGCTGGAGAAGCCCTTCGACCCGCCCGAGGTGGTGGCCTTCGTCCGCCGCCTCCTCGGCCGTCCGGTCTGACCGGTCCCCCAGGCCAGGTGGACGGGACCGCCGGCGGGCGCGCCGGGCGGTCGACCGCGCGATCCGCTGTCAGCCGCGCCCGGACCAGTGGGCGGCGAGCGCCGCCAGCCAGCGTGCGGCGGCGACGGCGCCGGGATCCGGGGTGCCGATGACGCGCTCGCCGAGATAGCTCGAGCGGCCGCGCCGGGCCCGGACATGGGCGGTCGCGGCGGCGCCCGCGTGCGCGGCCGCGACCGCCGCCTCGAAGGCGCGGGCCGGGTGCTCGCCTTCGGCGAGCCGTTCGCGGAAGCGCTCGGCGGCGGGCCAGAGTGCGTCCAGCATGGTCCGGTCGCCACGCTCGGCCCCGCCCAGCGCGGCGATCGCGTCGCAGCCGGCGAGGAACGCCTCGGCCCAGTCGGTGGCCGTGTGGGCGGATTCGGCGGCGGCCAGCCGGCCGCCCGCCTCGATCAGGAAGGCGGCGTAGAGCGGGCCGGACGTGCCGCCGACGTCGCGCCGCCAGGCGGCGGCCATCGCCCGGGCCAGCCCGTCCGGCGCGGCGGCCGGCGCCTCGTCGAGCGCGGCTGCGAGCGCGCGGGCGCCGCGGGCGAGGCTCTGGCCGAGGTCGCCGTCGCCGACCGTGCGGTCGAGTTCGGTCAGTTCCGCCTCGTGGGCGACGAGTGCCGCCGAGACGGCGCGGACGGCGTCGTGGACGTGCAGCGGCGCCATGCCGTCCGCGGAGAGGTCGGCTGCTGCGGGCGTTTCCACGGCGAGGCGCGGGATGCGGGCGCCGGCCGGCCGGGCCGTCGCCGCGTTCGGCCATGCCGCGGCCGCGGTCGGCCGGTCGAGCAGGGCGAGCCGCCCGTCGTCGACGCGCATCACCGACAGCGACAGCCCGGCCATGTCGAGAGCGGACAGGAAGCGGCCGAGATAGGCGCGCTCCAGCACGAGGCCGCCCTCCGCCAGCACGATCGCCGCGCGGCGCGCGGCGACCGCCAGTTCCATCGGCGTCGTCGTGCCGAGATCGTTGACCATCAGCACCACCCGCTCGCCCGCGGCGAAGCCCCGGTCGGCCAGGACCGCCTCCAGCAGCGTGTCGACGATGCGGTCGGCGGGGGCGAGCGGCGCGCGGCGGACCCCGGCTTCGCCGTGGATGCCGAGGCCGAGCTCGATCTCGTCGTCGCCGAGCCGGAAGTTCGCCGCCGCGGCGCCGGGCAGGATGCAGGGCTGGAGCGCGACGCCCATGGTGCCGAGCTCGGCCATCGCCGCCTCGGCCGCGGCGCGCACCCCGGCGAGGTCGAGTCCGGCCGCCGCCGCCGCGCCGGCGATCTTGTTCACCAGCACCGTCCCGGCGATGCCGCGGCGCCCCGCGGTGCCGCGATCGTCGTCGGGGATGGCGACGTCGTCGGCCACCACCAGCATCTCGACGAGATGCCCCTCCTGGCGCGCGATCTGGGCGGCGAGGCCGAAATTGAGCCGGTCGCCGGTATAGTTCTTGATGACCAGGAGCGCGCCCGCCGGTCCGGTGACGGCACGGATCGCCGCCAGGACGGCGTCGGTGGAGGGCGAGGCGAAGACGTCGCCGGCGACCGCGGCGTGCAGCATCCCGCGGCCGACATAGCCGGCATGGGCGGGCTCGTGGCCGCTGCCGCCGCCGCAGATGACGGCCACTTCGCCGTGGCGGCCGCCGGCCGCGTCGGCCCGGACGACGACGTTGCTGCCGTCGACGAGGGCGAGGCCGGGGGTCGTCGCGACGATGCCTTCCAGCATCTCGCGGACGATCCCGGCGGGGTGGTTGACGAGCTTCTTGGCGGACACCGGACGCTTCCCCGATCGCTTCGGACCGGGGGAGGATGGCCGGAAACCGTCCGGTCCGCCAGCGTCGGCCGGCCAACCCCCGGGGTCGCCGCTCAGGCGGCGAGCGCGCGGATCCCTTCGTCCGCCAGCATCCGCTTCAGGTGCTGGCGGGCATAGTAGATGCGGGTCTTCACGGTGTTGACCGGGCAGCCCATCGCGTCCGCGACCTGTTCCAGGGGCATGTCCTGGTAGTAGGTGAGCTGGAGCGCCGCCTGCTGCTCGGCCGACAGCCGGCCGATCAGGCGGGACATCATGCCGGTCATGCCGGCGGCCTCGGCCTCCGCCTCGGGGTCGGCGCGCTCGTCGACCAGCGCCTCGGCGGCGCCTTCGGGCATGCCTTCCTCGCGGCGCTTGCGCAGCCAGCTCACGGCCTTGTTGTGGGCGATGCCGAACACCCAGGTCTCCAGCGACGACCGGCCCTCGTAGCGCGCCGCCTGCCGCCAGATGCCGATCATGACCTCCGCCGCCAGCTCCTCGGCGACCGCGTGGTCGCGCACGAAGCGCAGCAGGTAGGCGATCAGCGGACGCTGGAAGCGGTCATGGATGCGGCGGAGCGCCAGGCGGTCGCCGGCGGCCACCCGACGCACCAGGTCGGTGTCGTGGGTCTGCTCGGCGCCGTTGGAGACGATCCGGAACCTGGGGGCCTGCCGGCCACCCGCCGCTGCACTGGCCATGACGTGTACTCCGCGAAATTGGGGGCGGAACTCGCTCCGGTCCCCGCTCGAACGGCGCGGAAATTAGGGTTGTGTCGTTTCGCGGAGATTTCTCGCGGCGCGGTTTTTCGTTAATGGTGTGTCCATCACCGTTTCAAATGTTTCCGAACCGATCGAGGGGGACGGGGCCAGCATGGCCGATCGCGCCCATATCGTCGTGGTCGACGACGAGCCGGAGATCCGGGCGACGCTGGAGGAATATCTGGCGATGCAGGGCTTCGCCGTGACGACGGCCGGCAGCGGCGCCGAACTGCGCCGTGCGGTCGCCGGCGGCACGGTCGACCTCGTCCTCCTCGATCTCAACATGCCGGGTGAGGACGGGCTGTCGCTGACCCGCTTCCTGCGCCAGGAGACGCGCATCGGGGTCATCCTGGTGACGGCGGCGGGGGAGGCGATCGACCGCGTCGTCGGGCTGGAGATGGGGGCCGACGACTACGTCCCCAAGCCGTTCGACCTCCGCGAACTGCTGGCGCGGGTGCGCAGCGTGCTGCGGCGCCTGCCGGCGGCAGGCGCCGCCGAGAAGGCGCCGGACAAGGCCGAGGCGCCGACCCATGTCCCGTTCGGCCCGTGCCGGCTCGACCTGGCGGGCCAGCGCCTCTTCGCCGCCGACGGCAGCGAATTGCCGATCACCGCGATGGAGTTCGACCTCCTGCGCACCTTCGCCAGGCATCCGCGGCAGGTGCTGTCGCGCGACCGCCTGCTCGACCTCGCCCACAATCGCGACTGGGACCCGTTCGATCGCTCGATCGACGTGCGGATCACCCGCCTGCGGCGCAAGATCGAGCTCGATCCGGCCAAGCCGCGGGTCATCAAGACCGTGCGCGGGACGGGCTACATGTTCGTCCCGGACGGCGAGGAGTAGCCCGCCGTCCGCAACGGCGAGCGCCGCGTCAGCGGCGCTCGATCATCAGCTTCTTGATCTCGGCGATCGCCTTGGCGGGGTTCAGCCCCTTGGGGCAGGTCCGCGTGCAGTTCATGATCGTGTGGCAGCGGTAGAGGCGGAACGGGTCCTCCAGCGCGTCGAGCCGCTCGCCGGTGTGCTCGTCGCGGCTGTCGGCGATCCAGCGATAGGCCTGGAGCAGGACCGCGGGGCCGAGGTAGCGGTCGCCGTTCCACCAGTAGCTGGGGCAGCTCGTCGAGCAGCAGAAGCACAGGATGCACTCCCACAGCCCGTCGATCTTGTTGCGCTCCTCGACGCTCTGCAGCCGCTCCTTGTCGGGCGGCGGCGGCGATTCCGTCTGCAGCCAGGGCTCGACGGAGGCGTACTGCGCATAGGCCTGGTTGAGGTCCGGCACCAGGTCCTTGACCACCGGCATGTGCGGCAGCGGGTAGATCTTGACGTCGCCCCTCACCTCGTCGATGCCCTTGAGGCAGGCGAGGGTGTTGGTGCCGTCGATGTTCATCGCGCACGAGCCGCAGATGCCCTCGCGGCAGGAGCGCCGGAAGGTCAGCGTCGGGTCGATCTCGTTCTTGATCTTGATGAGCGCGTCGAGAACCATCGGCCCGCAGTCGGCGAGGTCGATCTCGTAGGTGTCGACGCGCGGATTCTGGCCGTCCTCGCCGTTCCAGCGGTAGATCTTGAAGGCGCGGACGTCCTTGGCGCCGGACGGCGCCGGGAAGGTCTTGCCGACCCCGACCTTGGAGTTCGCGGGCAGCGTGAGCTGAGCCATCGGAGCCGGCCTCTCAGTAGACGCGCTTCTTGGGCGGGAAGACGGACACTTCGTTCGACAGCGTGAACATGTGCACGTCACGGTAGCCGAGCGTCACGCCGCCCTTGCCGTCCACCCAGGCCAGCGTGTGCTTCATCCAGTTCTCGTCGTCGCGGTCGGGATAGTCCTCGCGGGCATGCGCGCCGCGGCTTTCCGTGCGGGCGGCGCCGGAATAGAGCGTCGCCAGGGACTGCGAGATCAGGTTGTCGAGCTCCAGCGATTCGACGAGGTCGCTGTTCCAGACCATCGAGCGGTCCGCCACCGACAGGTCGCCGAACTCGGCATGGACTTGGTCGATCAGCCGGCAGCCCTCCTCCAGCACCTCGCCCGAGCGGAAGACGGCGCAGTTGTTCTGCATCGTCCGCTGCATCTTGAGGCGGATGCGCGCCGTCGGGCTGCCGCCCCTGGCATTGCGGATGCGGTCGAGCCGCGCCAGCGCCTCGTCGCCGGCGTTGGCCGACAAGGGCTTGTGCGGCGTTCCCGGCCGCACCAGCTCGGCCGCCCGGTGGGCGGCGGCGCGGCCGAAGACGACGAGGTCGATCAGCGAGTTGGTGCCGAGCCGGTTGGCGCCGTGGACGGAGACGCAGGCGGCCTCGCCGATCGCCATCAGGCCGGGGCAGACGGCGTCGGGATTGTCCCGGGTCGGGCGCAGGACCTCGCCGTGATAGTTCGTCGGGATGCCGCCCATGTTGTAGTGGACGGTCGGCAGGACCGGGATCGGCTCCTTGGTCACCTCGACGCCGGCGAAGATCTTGGCGGTCTCGGAGATGCCGGGCAGGCGCTCGGCCAGGACCGACGGGTCGAGATGCTCCAGGTGGAGCAGGATGTGGTCGTTCTCCTTGCCGACGCCGCGGCCCTCGCGGACCTCGATCGTCATGGCGCGGCTGACGACGTCGCGGCTCGCCAGATCCTTGGCGTGCGGCGCGTAGCGCTCCATGAAGCGCTCGCCCGACGAGTTGGTGAGGTAGCCGCCCTCGCCGCGGGCGCCCTCGGTGATGAGGCAGCCGGCGCTGTAGATGCCGGTCGGGTGGAACTGCACGAACTCCATGTCCTGCAACGGCAGGCCGGCGCGCAGCACCATGGCGTTGCCGTCGCCGGTGCAGGTGTGGGCGGACGTGCAGGAGAAGTAGGCGCGGCCGTAGCCGCCCGTCGCCAGCACCACCATGTGGGCGCGGAAGCGGTGGATGGTGCCGTCGTCGAGGTTCCACGCCATGACGCCGCGGCAGGCGCCGTCCTCGTCCATGATGAGGTCGAGGGCGAAGTACTCGACGAAGAACTCGGCCTTGTGCTTCAGGCACTGCTGGTAGAGCGTGTGCAGGATGGCGTGGCCGGTGCGGTCGGCCGCCGCGCAGGCGCGCTTGGCCATCGGCCCGTCGCCGTACTCGGTGGTGTGGCCGCCGAAGGGCCGCTGGTAGATCTTGCCCTCCTCGGTGCGCGAGAAGGGGACGCCGAAATGCTCGAGCTCGACCACCGCCGGGATGGCGCTGCGGCACATGTATTCGATCGCGTCCTGGTCGCCCAGCCAGTCCGACCCCTTGACGGTGTCGAACATGTGCCAGCGCCAGTCGTCGGGACCCATGTTGCCGAGTGCCGCGCCGATGCCGCCCTGGGCGGCGACGGTGTGGCTGCGGGTCGGGAAGACCTTGGTCACGCACGCGGTCTTGAGGCCGGCCATGCCCATGCCGAGCGTCGCGCGCAGGCCGGCGCCGCCGGCGCCGACGACGACGACGTCGTAGGCATGGTCGATGATCTTGTAGGCGGATGCCATGTCGGAGTGCCTCGTCAGAGGGCGAGCTTGAGGACGGCGAAGACCGCCGCCGTCGCGAGCGCGAAGCAGGCGAGCTTCATGGCCGCGATGGCGACGAGGCGCACGCCCTCGCTCGAGACGTAGTCCTCGATCACCACCTGCAGGCCGAGGGCTGCATGGTAGAAGGTGGCGATCGCGAGCAGGATCATCACGATCGCCGGGCAGGGCTGGGCGAGCCACGCCGCGACCGCCGCGTGGCTGGCGCCGACCTGGCCGATCAGCGAGCCGACGAACCACAGCGCCAGCGGGACCAGCGCCACGGCGGTCAGCCGCTGCACCCACCAGTGGCCGACGCCCTCCTTGGCCGATCCCAGGCCGCGCACCCGGCCGAGGCTGGAACGCATCTTCATGGCGTCAGCTCCCACGGCCGACGAGGCCGATGATCCAGGCCAGCACCGTCAACCCGCCCGAGGCGGCGACGACGGCCCAGCCGCTCGCGTAGACCTGCTTGATCTCGAACCCGTAGCCGGCATCCCAGAAGAGGTGGCGGATGCCGTTGCACAGGTGGAAGAAGAGCGAGAAGGTCCAGCCCAGGAGCAGCAGGAGCCCGAACCAGGACGTGATGAAACCCTGGGCCGAGGCGAAGGCGGCCGGCCCGGTCGCGGCGGCGACCAGCCACCAGACCAGCATCAGCGTGCCGACGGACAAGGCGATCCCCGTGCCGCGATGCAGGATCGACAGCACCGAGGTGATCTGGGGACGATAGACCTGTAGATGCGGCGACAGCGGCCGGGAAGGACCGGTCGCGCGTTCGGTTGCCATGCGGGCGGCCTCGTGGGAAGCGGCAGGTGCGCGAGACCCGCGCAGAAAGTTGAAATAGACCGCGATTCCGGTCGAGTCAACGCGACGGGGCCGACGATCGCGCGATCGCTGCCGCAGTTGCGAGAATGCGTCGCGCCTCGACGACGTGCAGGTTCTCGATCAGCTTTCCGTCGAGCAGCACGATGCCCTGGCCCGCCGCCTCGGCCTCGGCATGGACGGCGGTTACCCGCTCGGCCCAGGCGATGCGCTCGGGCGCCGGCGCGAAGACCGCGTTGGCGGCGGCGATGGTCCTCGGATGGATGAGCGTCTTGCCGTCGAAGCCCATCACCAGCGCCTGGCGGCAGGCGGCGACGAAGCCCGCCTCGTCGGCGAGGTCGAGATGCACGCCGTCGAGCGCCGCCAGCCCGTGGGCGCGCGCCGCCAGGAGACCGAGCGCGAGGCTGGGCAGCAACGCCATGCGGTCGGGCGTGTGCTGCGCGCGCAGTTCCTGCGCGAGGTCGGAGGTTCCCATGGCGAGACAGGCCAGCCGCGGCGTCGCACCGGCGATCGCATCGGCGCGCAGGAACGCGGCCGGGGTCTCCATCATCGCCCACAGGGCCTGGTCCGGCGGGGCGCCGGCGGCGGCGAGCGCCGCCTCCGCCTCGCGCAGCATCGCCGGGCTCTCGACCTTCGGGACGAGGACGGCGTCGGCGCCGCTGGCGGCTGCCATCCGCAGGTCCTCCGCCGCCCACCGGGTGCCGAGGCCGTTGACCCGGACCACCCGTTCGCGGCCGCGGTAGTCGAAGCGCGCGAGCGCCGCATGAAGCTGCGCCCGCGCCGCCTCCTTGGCGTCGGGGGCGACCGCATCCTCGAGGTCGAAGATGAAGGCGTCGGCGTCGAGCGTCTGCGCCTTCTCCAGCGTGCGGGCATTGGCGGCCGGCATGTAGAGGACGCTGCGTCGCGGGCGTGGCGTGGCGATGGTCACGGGCGGACCTTCCGGCGCGGATGGCAGGGAACGGGCGAAGGACCCTAGGGCGGGGCAGGCCCGTCGGCAATCGCCGGATGACGGCCGGGCGGGGCGCCGGTACGGTCTTCCACGCGATGGCGATTCTCTCCGTTCAGTCCTGGGTGGCGGCCGGCCATGTCGGCAATTCGGCTGCCCTCTTCCCGCTGCAGCGGCTGGGGTTCGAGACCTGGGCGGTGCCGACCTGGGTCGGCTCCAACCATCCCGGACATCCGCGCTGGCATGGCGGCGCGATGCCGGCCGACCGGGTCGCCGGGATGCTGGCGGCGCTGGTCGATCGCGGCCTGCTGGCGCGCTGCCGCGCGGTGCTGACCGGCTATGTCGGCGACCCGGCGATCGGCGAGGCGATCGAGCGCGCGGTCGCCGCGGCGCGGCCGGCGGGCGCCCTCTATTCGTGCGACCCGGTGATCGGCGACCGGGCCGAGGGCATCTATGTCGCCGCCGGCATCCCGGCGCTCTTCCGCGAGCGGCTGGTGCCGGCGGCCGACATCGTGACGCCGAACCAGTTCGAACTGGAATGGCTGGTCGGGCGGGCGCTGCCGACCATGGCCGACATCGCGGCCGGGGCGGGGGAGCTGCGCCGCTCGGGTCGTGGCGGGACGGTGCTGGTGACCAGCGTCGAGGCGGGTGGCGACCCGGCGCGGCAGCGCATGCTGGCCGTCGGCCCCGACGGTGCCTGGCTCGTCGAGCATCCGACGGTGCCGGTCCGGGTCAAGGGCACGGGCGACCTCGTGGCGGCCCTCTTCCTGGCCGGGCTCCTGCGCACCGGCGCGCTGCCGGCGGCGCTCGCCTATGCCGCGTCGGCGATCCACGGCGTCCTCGAGTCGACCCGCCGCGCCGGCGGCGACGAACTGGCGCTGGTCGCGGCCCAGGACGAGATCGTCGCGCCGGCGCGCTGGTTCGCGGCCGAGCCGGTGCGCCCGTGACGCCCGGTTTCTCGCTTTCGGCCGCGCTCCGCATGCGGCACTTCGAGGCCTGGACGCGCGCTACCGGCCACCGCTTCGTCCGCGAACTCGGCGACGGCACCCTCGACGACCGGGTGCTCGCGCGCTACCTCGTCCAGGACTACGCCTTCGTCGAGGCGCTGGCGACCCTGGTCGGGCTCGCCGTGGCGCGGGCGCCGACCATGGCGGGCAAGCGCCTCTTTGCCCGCTTCGCGGCGGTCCTCACCAGCGACGAGAACACCTATTTCGAACGCTGCTTCGACCGCCTCGGCGTTCCGCCGTCGGAGCGCACCAACCCGGAACTGTGGCCGGAATCGCGACAGTTCCTCGACCTGCTGCGCGAGGCTGGCGAGGGCGGCTATGCCGACATCCTGTCGGTCCTGCTGCCGGCCGAATGGATCTATCTCGACTGGGGCGAGGCCGAGGCGGCATCGCCGCCGCCGCGCTTCGAGCATGCCGAATGGATCGCGCTCCATGCCGGGCCGGCCTTCGCCGCGTTCGTCGCCGGCGTCGCGCGCGAGTTCGATGCGGCGACCGCCGACCTCGATCCCGCCGCGCTGGACCGTGTCGCCGCGCGCTTTGCGCGCATGGTCGAGCTCGAAGGGGCTTTCTTCGACGCATCTTACCGGTAGAGTTCGCGACGGGGCGCGATCCCCCTGTGGTTGCGCCCTCCGCCGGCCCGGCGTGGAGTCTGTCTTGCCTGTCGGATCGCCGATGACGTCGCCACCCTCCGATCCCTGCCCGATCCCCGATTCCGCGCGGTTCGTCACCGACGCGCAGATCCTGGATGCCGTCGAGAACCTGCGCGACGGGTTCCTGCTCTACGATGCCGCGGAGCGGGTGCTCTTCCACAACCGGCGGATCCTGGAGCTCTATCCCGTCCTGGTGGAGCTGCTGCCGCTCGAGGGCCGCACCATGGCGGAGCTCGTCGACCGCGTCGCCCGCGAGGTGGTCGGCGGCGACGACGAGAAGCGCCGGGCGCTGATCGCGCGCCGGCGCCAGGAATGGTCGCTTCCGGCCGGCAGTCCCTACACGCTGGAGCTCGTCGACGGGCGGCACATCCTGGTCGGCGAGCGCGCCACCGCCGACGGCGGGAAGGTGGTGATCCATACCGACGTCACGGCACAGAAGCAGGCCGAGCTGCGGCTGATCGAGGCGATCGAGAGCCTGGACAACGGCTTCGTCCTGATCGACGGCGACGACCGCGTGATCCTCGCCAACGATCCGGTGCGGCGCATGTTCCCGGGACAGGCGCCGACGATCGTGCCGGGCGCCAGCATCCGCGCCATCGTCGAGGCGGGGATGCGTGCGGGCGACTACCGCAATTTCCCGGAGGAGGAGCGCCGCGATCCGGAGGCGATCCTGCGGCGCCACCGCGAGGGCGCGCGCGAGGGCGCCGAGCGCCAGCTTCCCGACGGACGCTGGATCGTCATCCACCAGGCGCGGACGCCGAGCGGCCTCAAGGTCGGCCTGCGGACCGACATCACGCTCCTCAAGGAGCGCGAGCGCGACCTGGCCGCGGCCCACGCCGCCCTGCAGCGGCGCAGCGACGAGCTCGAGCGGATGGCCGACGAGCTGCGCGCGGCGCGCGAGCGCGCCGAGGCCGCCGACCGCGCCAAGACCGAGTTCCTGGCGATGGTCAGCCACGAGCTGCGGACGCCCTTCACCGGGATTCTCGGCATGGCCGACCTGCTGGCCGACGCGCCGCTCGCACCGGAGCACCGCCGGTACCTGGACGCGATGCGACGCTCGACCGCCTCGCTGCTCGGCATGCTCGACCAGATCCTGGATTACTCGCAGGTCGAACTGGGCGGCATCGAGCGCCACGACACGTCGTTCGATCCGCGCCGCCTGGCGGGGGAGGCGGCGGCGCTCTTCCGCGCCCTGGCGCTGGATAAGCGGCTCGACCTCCGGGTCGAGTTCGCGCCCGACCTGCCGGCGGCGGTGACGGGCGACGAGGGCAAGACGCGGCAGGTGCTGCTCAACCTCGTGTCGAACGCGATCAAGTTCACCGACCGCGGCTCGGTCGCGATCCGGGTCTCGGCCGAGCCGTGGCCCGACGGCCTGGGCCTGCGCATCGAGGTCGCCGATACCGGCATCGGCATGTCGGCCCATGCCCAGGCGCGCCTCTTCGCGCCGTTCCGCCAGATCGACGGCGACCCGCGCCGGCGCGGCGGCAGCGGCCTCGGCCTGTCGATCTGCAAACGGTTGGCGGAGGCGCTCGGCGGGACGGTCGGCGTCGAATCGCGTTCGGGCGGCGGCAGCCGCTTCTGGTTCACTACCGCGGTGCGGGCGGCGCCGACGGTGCATCCCGGCGAGGCCGCGCCGCCCGTCCTCGAAGGACGGGCGCTGGTGGTCGAGGACGATCCGACGACGCGGCTGCTCCTGGTCACGCTGCTGCAGCGCTGGGGGCTGGACGTCTCCGAGGCGCCCGACGGTGCGGCGGCGCTGGCGCTGCTCGGCGACCGCGCCTTCGCGGTGCTGCTGATCGACGCGAACCTGCCGCTGCTGTCCGGGCCGTCGGTGGTCGCGCGCCTGCGCGCCGCCCCGGGCCCGAGCCGCGACGTGCCGGTGATCGGGCTGTCGGCGGATTCGGCATGGCGCACCGCCGCCGGGCCGTCCGGCTATGTCCGACTGCTGGCCAAGCCCTTCGAGATCGACGAACTGCGCACGACGCTGGCGGCGGCCCTGGCCGCGTCACGGCCGTTCGCCGGGTGACCGCGTCGCGGCCGTCAGCCCAGTGACCGCGCCCGGTCGCGCAGCGCGTATTTCTGCACCTTGCCCGTCGAGGTCTTCGGCAGCGGCCCGAAGACCACCGTCTTCGGCACCTTGAAGCGCGCGAGGTTGGCGCGGGCGAAGTCGATGATCTCTTCCGCGGTCGCCGTCCGGCCGTCCTTCAGGGTGACGAAGGCGCAAGGCGTCTCGCCCCAGTGCGGGTCGGGGCGGGCGACCACGGCGGCCTCCAGCACCGCCGGATGGCGGTAGAGGACCCCCTCGACCTCGATCGTCGAGATGTTCTCGCCGCCCGAGATGATGATGTCCTTGGAGCGGTCCTTGAGCTCGACATAGCCGTCCGGGTGGCGGACGCCGAGGTCCCCGGTATGGAACCAGCCGCCGTCGAACGCCTCGTCCGTCGCCCGCGGGTTCTTGAGATAGCCCTTCATGACGATGTTCCCGCGCATGAAGACCTCGCCCATGGTGACCCCGTCCGAAGGCACCGGCGCCAGGGTCGCGGGGTCGGCCACCATCAACCCCTCCAGGACCGGGTAGCGCACGCCCTGGCGGGACTTGAGGCGGGCCTGTTCCTCGCTCGGCAGCTGGTCCCATTCCGAGTGCCAGTCGCAGACGACGGCCGGCCCGTAGACTTCGGTCAGGCCGTAGACATGGGTGATGTGGAAGCCCTGCTGCTCCATCGCCGCGATGACGGCGGCGGGCGGAGGTGCTGCGGCGGTCATCAGCCGGACGGGTCCCGGCAGTGCCCGGCGCTCGGCCGCGTCGGCATGGATCAGCATGTTCATGACGATGGGCGCGCCGCAGAGATGGGTGACGCCGTGGTCGGCGATGGCGGCGTAGATCGCCCGCGCCTCGACCCGGCGCAGGCAGACATGGGTCCCGGCCAGCGCCGTCACCGTCCACGGGAAGCACCAGCCGTTGCAGTGGAACATCGGCAGCGTCCACAGGTAGACCGGATGGTGCGGCATGGCCCAGACGAGCACGTTGCCCATGGCGTTCAGGTAGGCGCCGCGATGGTGATAGACGACGCCCTTGGGGTTGCCGGTGGTGCCCGAGGTGTAGTTGAGGGCGATCGCATCCCACTCGTCGGCCGGCGGCGACCAGGCGAAGTCGGGGTCGCCGGTCGCGAGGAACGCCTCGTACTCCATCTCGCCCAGCAGGGCGCCGCCCGGCCCGAGCGGGTCGTCGATGTCGATGACGATCGGCCGGTGCGCCACCAGCTCCAGCGCCTTCGCCACCGTCGGGGCGAACTCGCGGTCGGTGAGCAGCACCCGGGCCTCGCCATGGTCGAGGATGAAGGCGATCATCTCGGCATCGAGCCGGACGTTGAGGGCGTTGAGGACGGCGCCCGTCATCGGTACCCCGAAATGCGCCTCGAACAGGGCCGGGATGTTGGGCGCCATGACGGCGACCGTGTCGCCCTTGCCGATGCCGCGGGCGGCGAGCGCACCGGCCAGCCGCCGGCACCGCGCCTCGGTCTCGGCCCAGGTGCGGCGGATCGCGCCATGGACGACGGCCGTCCGCTGCGGATGGACCTGGGCGGCGCGCTCGAGGAAGCCGAGTGGGGTCAGCGGCGCATGGTTGGCGGGGTTGCGGTCGAGGTGCAGCTCGTAGGGGTTGGTGTGCATCGGCCGACGTATCCTCCGGCGCCGGCGCCTTGGCAGGCGCGGGCAGGGTGATCCACTATCCGGTTCGCCGGACCGGCGGGCAACGACCCGTCCCGGCGGGGGATCGCCATTTAGACGGGAAGGCCGGACCATGACCAGCCGCTATCACGACGCCCACCGGCGCTCGCTCGCCGATCCGGACGGGTTCTGGGGCGAGGCCGCCGACGCGATCGACTGGATGCGCCGGCCGACCCGGGTCCTGGAGCGGCTGGAGAACGGCACCGGCCGCTGGTTCGGCGACGGCGTGCTCAACACCTGCTGGAACGCGCTCGACCGCCATGTCGAGGGCGGCCGCGGCGACCAGCCGGCGCTCGTCTACGACAGCCCGGTCAGCGGCACCGTCCGCACCTACACCTATCGTGAGCTGCGCGACCGGGTGGCGCGGTTCGCCGGCGCGCTCGCGGCCGAGGGCGTCGCCAAGGGCGACCGCGTCGTCATCTACATGCCGATGGTGCCGGAGGCGGCGATCGCGATGCTCGCCTGCGCCCGGCTCGGCGCCATCCATTCGGTCGTCTTCGGCGGCTTCGCCGCGGCGGAACTGGCGACGCGGCTGGACGATGCCCGGCCGAAGGTGGTCGTCTCCGCCTCCTGCGGCATCGAGGTGGCGCGGATCGTCCCCTACAAGCCGCTGCTCGACGAGGCGATCCGGCTGGCCAAGGCGCCGCCCGAGCGCTGCATCGTCCTGCAGCGCCCGATGCTGGCGGCCGCGCTGGTGCCCGGCCGCGACCTCGCCTGGGAAGAGGCCGAGGCGGCGGCCCGCCCCCATCCCTGCGTGCCGGTCGCCGCCACCGACCCGCTCTACATCCTCTACACCTCCGGCACGACCGGGCAGCCCAAGGGCATCGTCCGGGACAATGGCGGCCATGCCGTGGCGCTGCGCTGGAGCATGGCCAACATCTACGCCGTCGCGCCCGGCGAGGTGATGTTCACCGCGTCGGACGTCGGCTGGGTGGTCGGCCATTCCTACATCGTCTATGCGCCGCTGCTGACCGGGGCCACCACCATCCTCTACGAGGGCAAGCCGGTCGGCACGCCCGATGCCGGCGCCTTCTGGCGGGTCGTGGCCGAGCACGACGTCTCGGTCATGTTCACCGCCCCGACCGCCTTCCGGGCGATCAAACGCGAGGACCCGGAGGGGCGCCTGCTCGCCCGCCACGGCACCGGGCGGCTGCGCGCCCTCTTTCTCGCCGGCGAGCGCGCCGACCCGCCGACCGTGGAATGGGCCCAGGACCTGCTGCGCCTGCCGGTCATCGACCATTGGTGGCAGACCGAGACCGGCTGGCCGATCGCCGCCAACTGCCTCGGGCTCGGGCTGATGCCGGTGAAGCCCGGCTCGCCCACGGTCGCGGTGCCGGGCTGGGACGTGCGCTGCCTCGACGCCGAGGGCCGGGAGATGCCGGCGGGCGACGTCGGCGCGCTCGCCATCCGCCTTCCCCTGCCGCCCGGCGCGCTGCCGACCCTGTGGAACGCCGAGGCGCGCTTCCGCCAGTCCTACCTCGCGGCCTTCCCCGGCTACTACCAGACCGGCGACGCCGGCTTCGTCGACGCCGACGGCTACGTCCATGTCATGTCGCGCACCGACGACATCATCAACGTCGCCGGCCACCGCCTGTCGACCGGGGCGATGGAGGAGGTGCTGGCCGGCCATCCCGATGTCGCCGAATGCGCCGTGATCGGCGTCGCCGACGCGCTCAAGGGCCAGGTGCCGCTCGGCCTGCTGGTGCTGAAGGCGGGCGCCGGGCGCGACGCCGACGCGGTGGCGCGCGAGGTGGTGCAGCGCGTGCGCGACCTGATCGGCCCGGTCGCCGCCTTCAAGACGGCGGTCGTCGTCCAGCGCCTGCCCAAGACCCGCTCCGGCAAGATCCTGCGCGGCACCATGCGCGCGATCGCCGACGGCGAGGACTACCGGATGCCGGCGACCATCGACGATCCGGTCGCCCTCGACGAGATCAGGGGCGCGCTCGCCGGCATCGGCTACGCCAGGTCCTAGACGACGGGGACGTGCGCCGCGGCCGTCCGCGGCGACTGGCCGAGGAGCCGCGGATCGTCGGCGATCTCGACCTGGCGGCGGTAGGGCACGAAGCCGGAGCGCCGGTAGAAGTCGAGCGCGCCCGGATGGTCGAGCGTGCAGGTGTGGACCCAGAAGCGGCGGATCGGGCGGGTCCAGGCGCGCGGGATCGCCCGGTTCATCATCCAGCGGCCGGCGCCGGTACCGATCTCGGCGGCGGTCACGCCGAAGAACGCCAGTTCGCACTCGCCGGGAACGCGCCAGTCGAGTTCCAGCAGCCCTTCGTCGCGGCCGCCGGCGACGAGCGCGAACACCTCGACCCGGGGGTCGTGCAGGATCGTGGCGAGTTCGGCGTCGGACATGCGCAGGCGCGAGAACCACAGCCAGTCCTCGCCGATCCGGCGGTAGAGGTCGCGGTACCAGGCGAGGTCGGGCCGCGCCTCGGCGCGCAGGCGCCACGGCGCCGGCGCGGGGTCGGGCCGGGGCGCCGCGGGCGCCGTCATCTCGAGCGCGGTGACGACGGCGGCGAGCTTGCCGGCGGGAACGTCGAAGTAGCCGTCGGGCAGGGACATGGGCGAGGGGTCCGGGAAAGGCTGCGGCACGGCGCCATCCATAGGACGCGCGGCGACGGTTGGTCGAGGGCCGATCGACGGGCTAGGCTCGCCGGCCCACGCGGAACCGACAGGAGCCACCCATGCGTCTCGAGAACAAGGTCGCGATCGTCACCGGCGCTGCCCAGGGCATCGGCCTCGCGATCGCCACGCGCTTCGTCGCGGAGGGGGCGCGGGTGATGCTGGCCGACATCGGCGAGGCGCGCGGCCGGGCCGCCGCCGCCGCGCTGGGCGCCGAGTTCCAGTTCTGCGACGTCGGCGACGCGGCTTCGGCCGAGGCGCTGGTGGCGGCCACGGTCGCGCGCTTCGGTCGCGTCGACATCCTGGTCAACAACGCCGGAATCCTCCACGCGGCCGAATTTCTCGACCTCGAAGAGGCGGATTTCGACCGGGTGCTGCGCGTCAACCTCAAGGGCACCTTCCTGGTCGGCCAGGCGGTGGCCCGGCGGATGGTGCGGCAGTTCGAGGCGGACGGCTCGCGCGGCAGCATCGTCAACCTCTCGTCGGTGACGGCGCGCCTGGCGATCCCGACGGCCGTCCCCTATGTCGTCAGCAAGGCCGGCGTCAGCCAGCTCACCAACGCGATGGCGCTGGCGCTCGCCGACAAGGGCGTGCGGGTCAACGCGATCGGCCCCGGCAGCATCGCCACCGACATGCTGAAGGTCCTGATGACGGACCAGGAGGCGCGCCGCCGCATCCTCTCCCGCACCCCGCTCGGCCGCTGCGGCGAGCCGGAGGAGATCGCCGCCGTGGCGCTGTTCCTGGCGAGCGAGGACGCGAGCTACATCACCGGCCAGACCATCATCGCCGACGGCGGCCGGATCGGCCTCAACTACACGGTGCCGGTCCGCGAATAGGGCCCGGCGGGAGCAGGCCCGCTCAGTAGGGCTGCTCCTCCTCCCCGATGTCGTCCAGCGGCTGCGCGGCGGGGCGGTTCTTCTGGGCGCGGGCCAGCGCCGAATCCAGCTCCACCTGGGTGCACAGCCCCAGCGTCACCGGATGCTGCGGCTTGATGTTCTGGCTCTCGGGGTGGGTGCGGTCGCGGATCTTCTCGATGGTCGGCTTGGTCGTGCCGATCAGCTTGGAGACCTGTGCGTCGGACAGTTCCGGATGGGTCCGGATCAGCCAGGCGATGGCGTTCGGCTTGTCCTGGCGGCGGCTGATCGGGGTGTAGCGCGGCCCCTTGCCCTTGGCCTGCGGCAGCGGGATGTTCGCCTTGACGAGCTTGAGGCGCAGCGCCGGGTCGGCCTCGCAGCGGGCGATCTCCTCCCGGGTCAGCTGGCCGTTGCCGACCGGATCCCAGCCCTGCATGCCCGCCGCCACCTCGCCGTCGGCGATCGCCTGCACCTCGAGCTCGTGCAGCCCGCAGAAGTCGGCGATCTGCTGGAAGGTGAGCGCCGTGTTCTCGACCAGCCAGACGGCGGTGGCCTTCGGCATCAGCGGCAGGGTCATCGGACCGATTCCTTCTGGTTGCGCCTCCCGGTTCGTCCCCGCCCTAGAGGGTCCGCCTTCGGGTCGTTGCTGTCCTGATGCGCCGCTATATAGGCGGTGGCCGCGCGCCATGGAAGCGGTCTGCGCCGCGGCGCAACCGGTCAGCGGGGGAATCCCGGCACATGGCTGGCGGCAATCCGGTAGCCCGCCCGTTCCGCGACGATGCAGAAGAGCCGCTCCAGCGCGTGCAGGACGGTGGCGTTCTCGGCGACCGGCTCCGGCGGATAGTCGTCCCAGCCGAGGCCGAGGTCGAGGAGCGGACGCAAGGCGGCCGTGCGGGCCCAGAACATGCTGCCGGCCGGGAAGTCGAACGCCTCCGGCAGGCCCTCCCAGCCGAGCCGCCGGGCGAGCAGCTGCGCGGCCGGACGGTTGGTGCGCAGGTCGGGCGGCAGGCCGCCCGAGACCGGCATCTCCCAGCCCAGCGCGTCGGGATCGTCGGGATAGACGAGCCCGAGCCCGGGATCGTCCGCGAAGGCGGCCAGGATGCGGTCCATCATTGGATGCGCGGGGCCGAGGAGGAACTGCAGCAGCCGCTCCCGCCACGGTTCCACGACCGCGCGCGGCTTGTGCTCCGTCTTCTTGCCGTGGACATGTCCGACGACCTCGTACTCGCCGAGCACCGCCGGCCCGAGGCCGGTCAGGAAGGCGCCGATGTCGCGGCCGCGGTTCGGCAGGACCAGGATGCGCACCCGCCGGCCGGCGAGCTCCGCCGCCGCCCACTCGATCTCGCGCGCCTTGGCGGCGGTGTCGGTGGTCAGGATCAGGTCGCAGCGCCGGCCGTTGGCGGCAACCCGCCGGAGGAGGTCGGGGGCCTGGTCGACATGGTAGAGATGCAGGTGCAGGGCGGCGGACGGGCCGGCCCCGCGGCCGTTCGGGCGGCGGTCGGGCGGGGCCGGGCGGATCAGCGGTCGCCGGCCGGGCGCGGGCGGCCGCCCGGCACGGATGTGGGCGGCATAGGGGTCCTCGGCGTCCGGCCCCGCCGGCAGCAGCCCGGGATGGATGCCGGGCGCCGGCCGTCGCAGGCCCTGCCGGCAGCGCCACGAGCGGACATGGCGCAGCACGGCCGCCGCCCGGTCCGCCCCGGCGTCGCCGGCGAACTCCTCGAGGTCGAACTCCGCGTCGTCCAGGATCGTCAGCGCGTCGCGGCGCTCGGCGCTCGCGGCCGCCATCCGGCCGGCCGCCAGGCGGTCGATCCGCTCGGCCCAGTCCGCCATCGCCGGGAATGCGGCCGCGAGCCGCTTCGCCGCCGCCGCCAGCGGCGACCGCGCCGACGCCATCGTCGCGAGATGCCGGACGAGGGCTGCGGCGGCCGTGGTGTCGAGCGCCGGCACCAGCCCCCGTGCAGCCTCGGGATCTCCCGCCAGGAGTTCGGCGAGGGCGCCGCTCCCGGCAAAGGCGACGACCGGCAGTCCGTGCTCCATCGCACCTGCCGCCGCCAGGGGGATGCCGTCGGACCGTGCGGTCGCCAGGAACAGGTCCGCCGCCTCGAAGGCCGGCTCCAGCGAGGGCGCGGCGTCCCGGAGCAGGACGTGGCGGTGGCGGGGCGACGCCGCGATCCGCCGGCGGAGCGCCGTCCAGCGCGGTCCGATGTCCGTGCCGGGGCTGCAGACCCAGGCGAAGCGCGGGGCGCCCGGGCCGGCCAGCCCGGCGGCCGTGCGCAGGAAGAGGTCGATGCCGCCCTCCAGCGTCGGGGCGCCGCTGCCGAGCACCAGGACGCCGCGCCCGTCGCCGCCGGCGAGCGCCGCGCGCAGGCGTTCGGCGGCGGCGAAGCGCCCGGGACCGGCGTCGGTCCAGATGCGCGATCGCCCGGCCGGCCAGGCGCGGATGTCCTCGGCCGGCCGGCCGGGATGTGCCTCCGCCACCGCGCGGGCGATCGCGGGGGAGGTGGCGACCGCGGCCTGCACCCAAAGCAGGGCCTCCGCCAGCGGACCCGGGTCGGAGATGCGGGTCGGCACCAGGACGCAGGGCAGGAAGCAGCCGGCGAGCGTCGCCGCCACCGCCGTCGGCAGGTCGCCCACCAGGATCGCCCGCCGCAGCGCGAAGCGCTCGACCGCCTGCCGCAGCTTCTCCCGGATGCCGCCGGCGTCGCGCAGCATGGCCGCATCGGCGGCGAGCACGACGTCGGCGGCGGCGCGGGCCGCAGCCGCGTGGTCCGGTCCGTCGGCGAGCATCAGCACGAGGTTGCGGCCGCGGCGCAGGAAGGCGGCCAGGTTCAAGGCCAGCACCGCCGCCTCCGGATCGCTCCCGTCCGCGACCACCAGGACGGAATGGCGGGCCGGGTCGAGCCGGCGGTCGCCGGCCGGTGCCGATTCGGCCGCCGGTTCCGGCGCGGCCACGGGTTCCGGAACGACCGGCGCCGTCACCGGCTCCATCGGCGTCCCGTCCATCCGGTCGGCGCGGAGCGCCGGCACCAGGGGCTGCAGGATGGCGGCGGCGTAGTCGGGGAAGCGGTGGCGCTCGGCGACCCGTGCCCGGGCGCGCGCGCCGATCCGCCGGCGCAGGTCGGGGTCGCGCAGCAGCCGCACCACCGCATCGGCCATCGCCGCGGTGTCGCCGTAGGGGACGACGATGCCGGCGCCGTCGGCGAGCGCCTCGGGGGCACCGCCGCTGTCGGCGAAGGTGACGACCGGCCGCGCCGACGCCATCGCTTCCAGCACCACGCCCGGGAACGTGTCGGCGCGCGAGGGGCACAGCAGCATCGCCGCACCGGCATAGAGCGGCGCCATGTCGCCGACCTCGTCGACGAAGGCGAAGCGGTCGCCGAGGGCGAGGCGCCGTGCGTCGTACTCGACCCAGAAGTCGGCGCCGCCGTCGGCGACGCCGACGCGCTGGCCGACCCAGCGGAAGCGGACGGGGACCTCGTTGCCGAGGGCGGCGACGGTCCGCTGCGCCACGTCGAGGAAGCGGTCGACGCCCTTGCGCCAGGAGATGGTGCCGCAGCCGAGGACGACCGGCTCGCCGTCGGCATCGGGCGCCCCGGTCGGCGCCAGGGTGCTGCCGGCATGGATGACCTCGCCCCGGCACGGCACCTCCACCCGCCGCCGGAACTGCGCCTCCGCGGCGTGGGAGCCGAAGATCAGCCGCCGGGCATGACGGGCGATCTGGCGCTGGGTCTCGGCCGGGTACATCTCGGCCATCTCGTAGACCAGCACGTCCGGCGGATGCCCGGCCGCGGCGAAGGCGGCGACGTAGGCGGGGGTCACGACGGTGCTGACGACGACGCCCGCCGGCGGTTCGTCGGCGAGACGGGCGAGCAGCCGGTCGACAACCGTCCCGGCCGGCTCGCCCGGCCGCGCCTGGACCACGTGGGCGGCGCGGGCATAGGCGTCGGTCAGCGGGCCGCCGCCGGCGAGGATGACGAAGGGCTCGACCAGCCCACTCGCCGCGGCATGCTCGACCAGGCGCAGCAGGAGGATCTGGGCGCCGGCGCGGCCGGCGTCGTGGCCGACGAAGACGACGCGGCGGCGGCCGGCGGCGCGATGCCGGCGCCGGCCGGCGAGATAGGCGCCGGCCGACCCGCCGTCGCGGGCGAACCAGCCCTCGGACCGGATGCCGCCGAGCGCCACGGCAAGGCGGCCGGAGCCTCCGGCCATCGTCTCGGCATGGCGGCAGAGACCCGCCGCCAGCAGGTCCCGCCCGTGCCCCGGGTCGGCCAGGGCCTGGGGCGGGTTGCGCTGGCCGGGCGGGGTCAGCAGGAAGTCGACCAGCGGGATCGGACTGTGTCGGCCCGAGCCCGGCTGCGCCATGTACCAGTCGGGGTCGAAAAAGGGATGGGGGGCGAGGCCGCGACGCCAGCCCTCGGCGAGATAGTGCGACAGGGGGTCGGCCGCCGCCGCCGGGTCGTCGCCGGCCTCCTGCCGGTAGTGCCTGGCGTCGAAGATCGGACAGGGCACCAGGCCGCGCGCCGCGCCGACGGCGAGATAGTGCGCGAGCGGGTTGGCTTCGGCCTCCGCCTCCGCCCGTCCGAGCTGGGCCCGGTAGTGGCCGACATCGAAACAGGGATGGAACGGAATCCCGGCCGCCGCGCCGACCCGCATGAAGTGGCTCAGCGGGTCGAGACCGCCCAGGGCCGCCGCCGGGACATGGTCCAGGTAGTGGCGCGTGCGGAAGAGCGGGTGCGGGTCGAGCCCCGCTCGCCAGCCCTGCGCCCGGTAATGCTCGAAGAGGACGCCCGCGCCGGCCGGCGCGGGGAGCTGCCGGCGATAGTGGGCCTCGTCGAAGGGTGCGGCCTCGGCCCCCGGGCTGCCTGCCATCGGACGTGCCGGCTGCTCAGACCTCCAGCACGATCTTGCCGATGTGCGCGTTGGACTCCATCAGGGCATGGGCGGCGGCGGCCTCCGCCAGCGGGAAGGTGCGGAAGATCGGCGGCTTCAGGCGCCCGGCGGCCAGCAGCGGCCAGACGCGGGTCTCGAGGGCGGCCGCGATCGCGCCCTTCTGGGCGACCGTCCGCGGTCGCAGCGTCGAGCCGGTCAGGGTCAGCCGCTTGCGCATCACGGGTTCGAGGTCGAGCTGCACCCTGCTGCCACGCAGGAAGGCGATCTGCACCAGCCGGCCCTCGACCGCCAGCGCTTCCAGGTTGCGCGCCGTGTAGTCGCCGCCCACCATGTCGAGGATGACGTCGACCCCCTGGCCGCTGGTCGCCTCGGCGACGCGCGCGACGAAGTCGTCGCGGGTGTGGTCGATGGCGAGGTCGGCCCCGAGCGCGGTGCAGGCGGCGCACTTCTCGGCGCTGCCGGCGGTCGCATAGACGGTGGCGCCCAGCGCCTTCGCCATCTGGATCGCGGTCGTGCCGATGCCGCTCGATCCGCCATGGACGAGCAGCCGCTCGCCCGCCTGCAGCCGCCCGCGCTCGAAGACGTTGGTCCAGACGGTGAAGAAGGTCTCGGGCACCGCGCCCGCCTCGACCATCGTCAGGCCGGCCGGGACCGGCAGGCACTGCGGCGCCGGCGCGACGCAATATTCGGCATAGCCGCCGCCGGCGACGAGCGCGCAGACCGCGTCGCCCGGCTGCCAGCGGCCGGCGTCCGGGCCGACGGCGGCCACCGTTCCGGCCGCCTCCAGACCGGGCAGGTCCGACGCCCCGGGCGGCGGTGCGTAGCCGCCCTTGCGCTGCAGGACGTCGGGGCGGTTGATCCCGGCCGCGGCGACCCGGATCAGGACTTCGCCCGGCCCCGGCTGCGGCACCGGCCGCGTCGTCGGCACCAGCACCTCGGGGCCGCCGGGTCGCACGATCTCGACGGCGCGCATGGTCTGTGGCAGGTCGGCCATGGCGGGGGCATCCTCCGAGGGTTTCCGCTGTTCGGTTCCCGGATAGTATGGCCCGTTCCGGAGGACAAGACCCGCCATGCCCGCATTCGATCCCGAAGATCTGCCGCCCCGGCCGGCCAGGCCGGCACCGCGCCTCCTCGATCCGATGTCGGTCGACGAGCTCGAAGCCTATATCGGCGAACTGGAGGCCGAGATTGCCCGGGTGCGCCAAGCGATCGCGGCCAAGCGCGGCCATCGCAGCGCCGCCGAATCCGTCTTCCGCCGCTGACGGACGGATGGGACGGCGATGAAGACCGCACGGACCCCGGCCCTCGAGATCGCCTACCGCGAGCACGGGCCCGCCGATGGCGCACCGGTCTTCCTGATGCACGGCTTCCCGGACGACGTGCATGCCTGGGACGGCGTCGTCGGACCGCTGGCGGCACAGGGGCGGCGGGTGATCGTGCCGTGGCTGCGCGGCTACGGCCCGACGCGCTTCCTCGACGCGGCGACGCCGCGCTCCGGGCAGCAGGCGGCACTCGGCGCCGACCTGCGGGCGCTGATGGACGCGCTCGGCGTCGATCGCGCCGACCTCGCCGGCTACGACTGGGGCGGCCGCGCCTGCTGCGTCGTCGCCGCCCTGTGGCCGGAGCGGGTGCAGGGGCTGGTGTCGATCAACGGCTACAACATCCAGAACATCGCCCGCGCCGGCCGGCCGGCCTCTGCCCTGCAGGAATATCGCTACTGGTACCAGTGGTATCTCCACACCGACCGCGGGGTCGCCGGGCTGGAGCGCAACCGGCGCGAGCTTTGCCGGCTGCTGTGGCGCCTGTGGTCGCCCAACTGGACCTTCGACGACGCGACCTTCGAGCGCACCGCCGTCGCCTTCGACAATCCCGACTTCGTCGCCGTCTCCGTCCAGTCCTATCGCCACCGTTACGGCGCGGCCCCGGGCGACCCGGCGCTGGAGGAGATCGAGCGGCAGCTCGCGATGCAGCCGGCGATCGGCGTGCCGACGGTCGTCCTGCACGGCGCGGCCGACGGCGTCAGCCCGCCCGAGGATTCGGCGGGCCATGCCCGCTTCTTCACCGGCCCCTACCGGCGCCATGTGGTGCCGGTCGCCGGCCACTTCCTGCCGCAGGAGGCCCCCGGCGCGGTGCTCGACGCGCTGGCCGAACTCGACCGCCTGCGGGGCTGACCGGCGATGCTGGTGATCTTCGACTGCGACGGCGTGCTGGTCGATTCCGAGGTCCTCTACTGCGCCATCGACTCGGCTGCGCTGGCCGAGTTCGGGGTGGCGATGGCACCGGCCGAGATCGCACGGCGCTTCACCGGCATCCGCCACCGCGACGTCTGGGCGACGCTCGCGGCCGACCACGGCCTGGACCTGCCGGACGGCCATTTCGAGCGCATCCAGGCCGAATGCCATCGCCGCTTCGCCAGCGAACTGACCGCCGTGTCGGGCGCGGCGGCGACGGTGCGCGGACTGGGGCCGCTCGGCCACGCCGCCTGCGTCGCGTCCTCGACCGGCCTGCCGATGCTGCGCCGCAACCTGGCGACGGCGGGCCTCCTCGACCTCTTCGGCGACCATGTCTTCTCGGCGAGCCAGGTGCGGCGCGGCAAGCCGGCGCCCGACGTCTTCCTCTACGCCGCCTCGCAGATGGGGGCCGACCCGGCGGATTGCCTGGTGGTCGAGGATTCGGTCGCGGGCACGAATGCGGCGCGGCGGGCGGGGATGCCGGTCGTCGGCTTCGTCGGCGGCGGCCATGCCGACCCCGAACTGGGCGACCGCCTGCGGGCCGCCGGCGCCGGCCACGTCCACCGGACCATGGACGAACTCGCCGCCTGGCTGGCCGGGCCGGCCCTCAGTACCAGATTTCCATCCTGAGGCCGCGGGCGTCGCGGGGCGGAGCGGCGGCGAGGCAGGTCGCCTGCCCGTCCGCGATGCGGCCGGCGGTCAGCGCCAGCGCAGCGGCGTCGAGCAGGTCGTCCGGTGCCGCCCGGCGGCGGTCGAGCCCCGCCAGCAGGGAGGCGATCGGCACGCCGGCGTCCTCCAGCAGGGCCCGGCGGATGGCGAGCCCCTCGGGCGTCCGCTTGCTCTCGGCGATCGGCCCGCCGCCGAGCCGCAGGAAGGCCAGCTCCGGGTGGCACTCGTGGATGCGGTCCTGGTCCTCGGGCGCGACGGCGCGATCGATCTCCCGGATCTTCGGCAGCAGGAACCATGCCTGCTTGGCGAGGCCGGCGCCGTCCGCCTTGGCCCAGGCATTGGCCTCGGCATAGGTCCGGAAGCCGAGCAGCGGCCGGCGCAGGCCGATGAAGACGCTGGCGCCGCGCCGCGGCCCGAGCAGGCGGCGGGCGGCGAAGTCGCAGCCCCGCCGTCCGCCGTCGGGGAGCCCGATCGGCATGTCGACGGCCAGGCGGTCGGCCGCCGGCAGGTCGGTCCAGCACGCCGCGACCTCGGTGCGCCAGGTTCCGGCGCCGCGGTCGTGCAGCACCGCGATCCAGCCGCCGCGGCTGCCGTCGATGCCGGCCAGGATCATGCCGGCGGACCGGCAGCCGCGCCCTTCCGGCCGGGCGGCCGCCCCGTGTATGGTGCCGGCCCGACGACCCGAGGATGCAGACGATGGCCGACGCCAGGTTTCCGGGATTCCATACGCTCAGTCTGCATGCGGGCCAGCAGCCCGATCCGGTCCACGGCGCCCGCGCCGTGCCCATCTACCAGACCACGTCCTTCGTCTTCCAGAGCACCGACCATGCCGCCTCGCTGTTCAACCTCGAACGGCCGGGGCACATCTACTCGCGCATCTCCAACCCGACGGTCGCGGTGCTGGAGGAGCGGATCGCGGCGCTCGAGGGCGGCGTCGGGGCGGTCTGCACCGCCAGCGGCCAGGCGGCGCTCCATCTCGCGATCGCGACGCTCATGGATGCGGGTGGCCACATCGTCGCCGCCGCCTCGCTCTATGGCGGCAGCATCAACCTCCTGAAGCTCACCCTGCCGCGCTTCGGCATCACGACGACGTTCGTGCCGCCGCGCGATCCGGACGCCTTCGCCGCCGCGATCCGTCCCGAGACGCGGCTCCTCTTCGTCGAGACGGTCGGCAATCCGGGGCTGGAGATCGCCGACCTGCCCCGCATTGCCGCCGTCGCCCATGCGCACGGGCTGCCGCTCCTGGTCGACGCCACCTTCTCGACCCCGTTCCTGTGCCGGCCGCTCGACCACGGCGCCGACCTCGTCATGCATTCGGCGACCAAGTGGATGGGCGGGCACGGCGTCGCGATCGGTGGCGTGCTGGTCGACGGCGGCCGCTTCGACTGGGAGGGCTCGGGCCGCTTCCCGACCCTGACCGAGCCCTATGCCGGCTATCACGGCATCGACTTCGCCGAGGAGTACGGGCCGCAGGCCTTCGTCATGCGCGCCCGGGCCGAGGGGCTGCGCGACTTCGGCGCCGCCATGTCCCCGACCAACGCCTTCCACATCCTCCAGGGCATCGAGACGTTGCCGCTGCGCATGGAGCGGCACGTCGCCAACGCCCGCGCCGTTCTCGATTTCCTGCGATCGGCGCCGCAGGTCGCCTGGGTCTGCCATCCCGACCTGCCCGACCATCCCGACCATGCGCTGGCCGGGCGGCTGATGCCGAAGGGGGCGGGCAGCATGATCGCCTTCGGCATCAAGGGCGGCCGCGCGGCCGGTCGCGTCTTCATCGACCGGCTGCGCCTCGTCTCGCATCTCGCCAACGTCGGCGACGCCAAGAGCCTCGTCATCCACCCGGCGAGCACGACCCACCAGCAGCTCGACGCCGCCGCGCTGGCGGCCGCGGGCGTCGGCGAGGACATGATCCGCCTCTCGGTCGGGCTCGAGGACGCGGCCGACATCCTCGACGACCTGAAGCAGGCACTGCGCGCCGCCGAACGCGCGACGCAGGCCGAACCGCAGCGGGCGGGGGCCTGACGGCGATGGAGATCTCGGTCGACGGCCGCCGGGTCTTCGCCGCCACCGGCGGCCGCCCCTTCGATCCGGCGCTGGCGCCGGTCGTGCTGCTGCACGGGGCCGGCATGGACCACACCGCCTGGGGGCTGCAGACGCGCTGGCTCGCCCATCACGGGCGCTCGGTGCTGGCGGTCGACCTGCCCGGCCACGGTCGCTCGGCGGGGCCGGGAATCGGCACGATCCCGGCACTCGGCCAATGGGTGCTGGCGCTGCTCGACGCGGTCGGGGCGGAGCGGGCGGGGATCGCCGGCCACAGCATGGGGGCGCTGGCCGCGCTCGCCGCCGTCGGCCTTGCTCCGGAGCGCTTCCGCGGGCTGGCTCTCGTCGGCGTGACGCCGCAGATGCCGGTGCATCCGGACCTGGTGGCGGCGGCCCGTGCCGGCGGCCCGGCGGCGCCGGAACTGATGTCGTCCTGGGGCTTCGGCACCCGGGCGCAGTTCGGCGGCCACAAGGCGCCGGGGCTGTGGATGGTGGGCGGCGGCATCCGCCTCATCGGCGAGGCCGATCCGGAGACGCTGGCGCGCGATCTCGAGGCCTGCGCCGCGTGGGACGGCGCGCTGGCGGCGGCGGCGCGCGTCGCGTGCCCGGCGCTGCTGCTGCTCGGCGAGGACGACCGCATGACCCCGGCCATCCGCGCCCGGCCGCTGGCGGCCGCGATCGCCGGCGCGCGCATGGTCGTGCTGCCGGGCTGCGGGCACATGGTGATGGTGGAGCGGCCGGACGAGACGCTGGCCGGGCTCGCCGGCGTTCTCTGAGGGCAGGGCGATGGCAGGGGAGCCGATCGGGCGGCGGGCGGACTACCGTCATTTCCGTCCGGTGCCGACGCGCTGGATGGACAACGACGTCTACGGGCACGTCAACAACGTCGTCTACTACTCGTACTTCGATACGGTGGTGAACCTCTACCTGGTCGAGGAGGGCGGGCTCGACTTCGCCCTGGGCCCGGTCATCGGCATCGTCGCGGAGAGCATGTGCCGCTACCGCAAGGCGCTGGCCTATCCCGAGACCGTGGATGCCGGGCTGCGGGTCGGCCGGCTCGGCAATTCCAGCGTCCGCTACGAGATCGGCCTCTTCCGGGCCGGCGACGACGAGGCGGCGGCCGAGGGCCATTTCGTCCATGTCTTCGTCGACCGCGACGGGCGCCGGCCGACGCCGATCCCGGCGGGGATGCGCGCGGCCCTGGCGCGCATCGCCGTCCCCTGAGACGAAAGCGCCCCGCCGGTTTCCCGGCGGGGCGTTGCGAGGACGATCGGACGGCGCTTACGCGGCCTTCTGGTCGATGTAGGCCTGCGGCGCCTTGGCGGCGATCGGGATCACCCGCGGCTTGGCGGATTCCGGGATCTCGCGCTTCAGCTCGATGTGCAGCAGCCCGTTGTCGAGGGCCGAGCCGACCACCTTGATCGAGTCGGCGAGCTCGAAGCGGCGCTCGAAGGCGCGCCGGGCGATGCCGCGATGCAGGTACTTGGTGCCGTCCGTCTCCGGCGCGCCGCGCCCGACCACGGTCAGCGTGTTCTCACGCACCACGACCTCGAGGTCGGCGGCCGAGAACCCCGCCACCGCCATGGTGATGCGGTAGGCGTCGTCGCCGGTCTTCTCGATGTTGTAGGGCGGGTAGGACGGCGAATCGCCGGTCGCGCTCTCCAGCAACCGCATCATCCGGTCGAAGCCGACGGTGGAACGGAACAGCGGAGAGAAGTCGAGATTGGTCATGTCCACAGCCTCCAATGAGCAAAGGGACGGTCGGGCCCACCCGCACGCGGGGCTGGGCCACCCTTCGCCGGACCCCCAGCGGGGCATCCGACGCTCATCGGATTTAGGGACCGGCGGACGGGGTTCAAGACCCTGTCCGCCGCCCGCGGATCAGACCTTGGTCCGCAGGCCCACGCCGGCAAAGCGCTTGTTGAAGCGGGCGAGCTGGCCGCCGGTGTCGATCAGGCGCGCCTGACCGCCGGTCCAGGCCGGGTGCGACTTGGTGTCGACGTCGAGCCGCATCGAATCCCCCGGCTTGCCCCAGGTGGAGCGGGTGGTGAAGGTCGAGCCGTCGGTCATGATGACCGTGATCTCGTGATAGTCGGGATGGATGTCTGGCTTCATGTCGGGCTCCTCGGAAGCGCGGGCTTATATCGGAAGGCCGCCAGGGATGCAAGGCGCGCGCCGCCGCCCTATGGTGCCGGTCCCCGACCGCGACCGGAGACCCGCCATGCCCCTCGACGAGCGCCAGTTCGCCGCCATCGCCGACCGCACGCTGGAGCGCCTGCTCGATGCCGTCGAGGACGCCTGCCCCGATGCCGACGGCGAGTTGCGGGACGGCATCCTGACCCTGGAGGTGGCCGGCATCGGCACCTTCGTCGTCAACAAGCATGCGCCCAACCGCGAGATCTGGCTGTCCTCGCCGCGCTCCGGCGCCTGGCATTTCGGCCGCGACGAGGCGGCGGGCGCCTGGGTGTCGACGCGCGGCAGCGAACGGCTGGAAGCGGTGCTGGCGGCCGACCTCTGCGTCGCGCTGCGGGTGGGCGACTGAGGGCGGCGACGGACCGGGTCAGCGTTCGGTCAGCTTCATCTCGATGCGGCGGTTGCGGGCGTAGGCGGCGTCGCCGGTGCCGGGGTCGATCGGCTGGAACTCCCCGAATCCGGTCGCTGCCAGGCGGTTGGGCGGGATGCCCTGCTCGATCAGGAACTGCACGACGTTGATCGCGCGCGCCGCCGACAGGTCCCAGTTGTTGCGGAACACGGGCGAGCGGACCCGGGTGCGGTCGGTATGGCCGTCGACGCGCAGGATCCAGGGCAGGTCCGGCGGGATCGTCGCCGCGATCTCCTTCAGCGTGCGGGCGAGATCGGACATCCGCGCCTTGCCGGTCTCGTTGAGGTCGGGCGAGCCGACGGCGAACAGCACCTCGGCCGGGAACACGAAGCGATCGCCGACGATCTCGACGTCGGGCCGGTCGCCGAGCAGCGCCCGCATCCGCCCGAAGAACTCCGAGCGGTAGCGCGACAGTTCCTCGACCTTGCTGGCGAGCGCCTGGTTGAGGCGGCTGCCGAGGTCGACGATCTGGACCTGCTGCTCGCGATTGCGGGTTTCCGACGCCTCCAGCACCGTGTTCAGCCGGGCCAGCTCCTCCTTCAGCCCCTCGAGCTGGAGCGACAGCGCCCGGAGATCGTCGCTCTTGGCCCGGCTCGCCTCGCGCTCGGCGTCGAGTTCGCGCTGGCCGCGCTCCGTCTGCTGGAACAGCGCCCGCAGGCGGACGGCGTTCTCCTCGATCGTGCGCTGGGCGAGGAGCGTGCGCTCCTGCTCGCCCGCCAGCCGCGCCTCCAGCTCCTTCGTCCGGTCGCGCAGCGCCCCCGCGGTGCGCTCGGCCTCGCGCTGGTCGGCGGTCCGGCGGGCGGTCTCGTCGTCGAGCGCACCCGTGAGGGCGCGGATGCGGGCGTCGCGCTCGGCGACGGCGGACGCCAGTTCGCGCACCTGGCGCTCCAGCCGGGCGATCTCGGCGGCGCGCGCCTCGCTCTCGGCGCCGAGCGCCTCGATGCGGCGCTGGCTGTCGCCCAGCGTCTGTTCGCGGCGGCGTATCTGCTCCTCGAGGCCGGCGACGCGGGTGCGGGCGGCATCGAGCGCCGTCGCCTGCTCGGCCTGCTCCCGGGCCCGCCGCGCGCGCTCGGCGTCGATCTCGGTCGCCACCCGGGACGTCTCCGCCAGCGTCGCCGAAAGGTTGGCGACGCGGCGCTCCAGGTCGGCGCGCAGCGTCCGCAGGGCCTCCAGGTCGCGGGCCAGCCGGGCGAGGTCGCGCAACTGGGTCTCGATCGTCGCCTTGTCCGCCTGCACGGTGCGGCGCGCCTCCGCGAGGGCCGCTTCGAGCCGCGTCAGGTCCGCGGCGGCGGCGGTGGCCCGGGCCGCGGTCTCGGCGAGGTCGCGGGCGAGCCGGTCGCGCTCGGTCGAGCGGGCGGCCAGATCCGCCTGCACGCGGTCGCGCTCGTCGGTGCGCGCGGCGAGCCGCCGGCCGAGGTCGTCCCGCTCGGCCATGAGGGCGTCGAGCTGGCCCTGGAGGGTGGTGCGGGCCTGGTTGGCGCCGTCGAGCG
>NZ_JAYSFE010000010.1:0-20858 GCF_041913585.1 Allostella sp. | reverse complement strand
AGGGCGTCGAGCTGGCCCTGGAGGGTGGTGCGGGCCTGGTTGGCGCCGTCGAGCGCCAGCGTCAGCCGCTCGACGTCGGCCTTGCGCTCGGCCGAGGCCGAGCGCTCCAGCGCCAGCATGTCGGCCAGTTCGCCGACCTGCCGGTTCAAGCGCTCGACCGCGGCGTCCCGACCCTCCAGCGTGTAGCCGAGATAGAAGTGGCTCACCGTGAACACCAGCACGATGAAGATCACCACCATCAGGAGCTGGGTGAGCGCGTCGACGAACCCCGGCCAGATGTCGAATCCGCCGCGCCGCTCGCGAAACCGGGCCATGCCGGCGGCCTTCCCGGCCTAGCGCCTGCGCTCCGGCTCTTCGGCCAGGGCGGCGATGGTGCGGGCGAGGAGGCGGATCTCGGCGCGCACCTCCTGGGCGGCGGCGGCGCTCGTCTGTTCGGTCGTGTCGATGAGCCGCGCCATCTGCCGCTCGATCGCGCGCAGCTGGTTGTGGGCTTCCTCGTCCATCCCGCCGGCGCTCCGCACCGGCGGCTGCGCCAGCCGCTCCAGCACCGGCTGCAGGGCGAGCTGGCTCTCGGCCAGCCGCAGCATCAGCGACTGCTCGGTGCGCATCTGGTCGGTCAGCGTGCCCAGCCGCTCGGTCAGCGCGGTCAGGTTGGCATTGGCCTGGATGCGGCTCTCCTCGCCGCGGATCAGGATGCGCTGGAGGTTGTCGAGATTGTCGGCCGTCTGTTCCAGCAGGGCCTGGATGTAGGCCGGCACCGACTGGTCGCCGTCGCTGACCGGGGTGCCGCCGGAGAGGCGCGTCAGGCTCGCCAGCCAGTCCTCGATCTCGTTGTAGAAGCGGTTCTGCGCCTGGCCGGCCTGGAGATCGAGGAAGCCCAGCACCAGCGAACCGCCGAGGCCGAAGAGCGAGGAGCTGAAGGCGGTGCCCATGCCGGCGAGCGGCGTCTCCAGCCCGCTCTGCAGGTTGTTCAGCGCCTGCCCCATGTCGACGCCCTGGACCGCCATGTTGGCGACCACCCGGCTGACCGCGCCGACCGTCTCGAGGAGGCCCCAGAAGGTGCCGAGCAGGCCGAGGAAGACCAGCAGCCCGATCAGGTAGCGGGAGATGTCGCGCGTCTCGTCGAGGCGGGAACTGAGGCCGTCGAGGAGCGAGCGCTGCGCCGGCGCCGACAGGCTGACGCGGCCTCGCCGTTCCTGGAGCACGGCGGCGACGGGCCCGAGCAGGCGCGGCGGCCGCATCACCGAGAGGCCGGGCTCGCTGCGGCGGAGCGTGTCGGCCCACGCCGCTTCCGGCTCGAGCTGGAGCACCTGGCGGGTGATGTAGGCGATGCCGAACAGGATGACCGCGACGATCAGGCTGTTCAGCACCGGCTTCGCCAGGAAGGCCCGTTCCAGGCCAGGATAGAGCAGCGCCAGCGCCCCGAAGACGAGGATCAGGAAGACCACCATCCGGAACAGGAAGCGGCGCGGATTGGTCACCGGGCGCGCCTGCGGCGGAGGGGTGGTCGGGGCGACCGGAGGAGCCGGCGCGCCGGCATCAGCGACCCATGACCACGATGTCGACGCGATCGGCGGGCCCGTCGTCCTGCGGCTGGCCGAGCGCGCGGACGTCGAGCCGGGTACTGCGCACGCCCTTGTCGATCAGGTAGGCCCGGACGGCGAGGGCGCGCGACAGGGAGAGCCGGCGCGCCTGGCTCGACTGGTCGCCGGACTCGGCCGCGTAGGCGTTGAGCTGGACGCGCAGCGCCTCGTCCCCGGCCAGCCGCCGCGCGAGCTGGTCGAGTTCGCCGCGGGCGCCGGCCGGCAGTTCGGTGCCGCCGGCGGGGAACGCGATCCGCGCCTCGCCGCGTCGCTGGGCGACGGCCGGCGGCGTCAGCGCCGCCGTCTGGGGCGGGGCTGCGGCAGGGGGCGGCGCGACCACGGGCGGCGGCGTCCGCACGGGTTGCGGTGCCGGGGCGGGTGGGGCTGTCGGAGCGGGACGGGCCGCCGCGGCCGGAGCCGATGGGGCCGGAGTCGATGGGGCCGAAGCCGACGGGGCCGGGGCCGCCGCGACCGGAGCCGGCGGGGCAGCGGCCGGTGCCGGCGCGGCTGCCCGCGGAATCGGGGTCGCGGCCGGAGCTGGCGGTGGCGCAGCCGGGGCCGGTGCAGCCGCCCGCGGCGGCGGCGAAGCGGCAGGCGGCGTCGGGGTCGGTGCCGGAGGCTGGGGCGGGCTCGCTGGCGGCGCCGCCGCGGCACGCGCCGGCGGCGACGGGGCCTCGGTGGCGGCCTTGCCGCCGGGCGGCCGCAAGGTCAGCGTCCGGCCGTCCTTGGGGCGCCGGTCCCGCGTGAACCCGAGCTGGTCGAGGGCGCCGAGATCGACATGCACGTCTCCGCCCGGAGCGGCCGCGGCCGGCGGCGCGGCCGCGAGCCAGGCGGCCGCGAGCAGAAGGGCCAGCGTCGTGCGGTCGGATCGGTAGCGCCTCATGCAACCTCCTCGTTGTCCGCCGGGCCGGCCGAACGGCGAAGGACTCCGTCGCATGATCCCTTCTAACGCATGCCTCGTGCCAGCCACAACCCGGCCGGCCTGGAGTCGGCCGGCGATGTCAGGCGGCGGCGTCGACCGTCCGCGGCACCTGGCGGATCAGTTCGGCGAGCGGCTGGTGCAGCCGGTCGTTGGCGGCCAGCACGTCGCCGCTGGCCAGGACGTTCGGATCGCCGGCGGGCGTGGTCGCGTAGCCGCCGGCCTCGCGCACCAGCAGGATGCCGGCGGCGATGTCCCACGGCTTGAGGTCGAACTCCCAGAACGCCTCGAAGCGGCCGGCGGCCACGAAGGCCAGATCGAGCGACGCCGCACCCATCCGCCGCACGCCGCTGACGAGCGGCGTCACCTTCGCCAGCGTCGCGAGATAGTGGCCGTGGCCCTCCTCGCCCTTGAACGGAATCCCGGTCCCGACCAGCGCGTCCTCCAGCTTGGCCCGCGACGACACGCGCAGGCGGCGGTCGTTGACGTGGGCGCCCTGGCCGCGCTCGGCCCAGTAGGTCTCGTCGGTCAGCGGCTGATGGACGACCCCGGCGACCACCTCGCCCTCGACCTCGAGCGCGATGGAGATCGCGAAATGCGGCACCCCGTGCAGGAAGTTGGTGGTGCCGTCGAGCGGGTCGACGATCCAGCGGTGGCGGCCGTCGCCGGAGGAACTGGCGCCGGATTCCTCCATCAGGAACCCGTAGCCGGGCCGCGCCTTCGCGAGCTCGCGGTGGATCGTCTTCTCGGCGCGCAGGTCGGCGGCGCTGACGAAGTCGGCCGGCCCCTTGCGCGACACCTGGAGCTGCTCGACCTCGCCGAAATCCCGCACCAGTTCGCGCGCCGCCTTGCGCGCGGCTGCGGTCATGACGTTGATGACGGGCGAGGGGCGGGCCATCTTCGCGATCAGTCCTTGGCGCGCTCGACGTAGGTGCCCTCGGCGGTATCGACCACGATCCGCGTGCCGGCTTCGATGAACGGCGGCACCAGGATCTTGCGGCCGTTCTCCAGCACCGCCGGCTTGTAGGAGGAGGACGCGGTCTGGCCCTTCACCACCGGGTCGGCCTCGGTCAGCAGCATCGTGACCGTCTGCGGCAGGGTGACGGCCATCGCCTCGCCCTCGTAGGTCTGGATGGTGACGACCATGCCGTCGCGCAGGAAATCCGCGGGATCGCCGACCTTGCTGCGGTCGACGGTGATCTGCTCGTAGGATTCCTGGTCCATGAAGGTCAGGGTGTCGCCCTCGGCGAAGAGGAACTGGTATTCCTTCTCGTCCATGCGCACCCGCTCGACCGTCTCCTGGGTCCGGAAGCGCTCGTTGGTCTTGTTGCCGGTGCGGATGTCCCGCATCTCGACCTGGGCGAAGGCGCCGCCCTTGCCGGGCTGGATCAGTTCACGCTTGAGCACCACCCAGAGGCGGTTCTGGTGATCCAGAATATTGCCGGGCTTGATTTCGATGGCTGTGATTTTCATGGATTTCCGGGGGTCGCCCTGCTGGCGTGGGCGCGGAACCTATCAGCAGCCCTCCCGCGATGCAACCTGCGGGCCCGTTCCGGCGGACCCCGGCCGAGGCGCCCGAATTCTACCCCTGGTATGGCGATCAGCCCGAGCCTGACGTATATCTGTATGGTCCCGGCGTCGGGCGACGGCGCCGGGAGAGCGGAGTCGGGTCGATGGTCGCTGCGACCGGGAAGGTCAGCCTCTGCCTGGCTGCCTTCGACGAGGAACGGCATATCGGGGAAATGCTGGAATCGATCCGGTGCCAGACGCACCGCGACATCGAGGTCCACGTCTTCGACAACGCCTCGACCGACCGCACGCCGGCGATCTGCCGCGACTACCTCGCGGACGGCCGCTTTCGCTACCATCGCAACGCGGTCAACATCGGTCCCGTCCGCAACTACAACCGCGTGCATGCCGTGGCGGAAGGCGAGTACGTGGTCCCGCTTTCGGCCAACGACGTGCTCGAACCGACCTTCGTCGAGCGATTGCTGGAGGTGATGCAGGCCGACCCGGCGGTCGGCCTGGCGGCGGCGCGCATCCGGGTGATCGACGAGAATTCGCGCCTCCTCCCGCAGGACCAGTGGCAGCCGCAGCGGATCTACGAGACCAGCAGCGCCGACCCGGTGGCGGCCGGCGTCACCGTGATGCGCAACTGGCACTACGCGAACTACTTCTTCGGCATGTACCGGCGCACGGTGATGGAGCGCCTCCAGCCGCAGCGCTATCTCTACGGCGGCGACGTCGCCTTCGTCTGCGAACTCGCGCTCTACGCCGACATCCGGTTCGTCGACGAGCCGCTCTTCCGGCTGCGCCGGCACGAGCGCGAGCAGGTCCAGCATCTCGCCCGCGTCTTCTCCGAGGAGACGCTGCAGGGCCTGGACGAGCGGAGCCTGTTCCGGCGCTTCGACTGCCTGACGCCCTATGTCGACTTCACCTGGGCCTACCTCGAGATGATCTCGCTCGCCCGCATTGCCGAGGCGGAGCGGCAGTCGCTGGCGCGCCAAGCCGTCGTCACGCAGCGCCAACTCTACGGGCCGCAGATGCGGCGCGAGGCGGCCGCCCTCGTCGACGCGGCCGCCGCCAACGAGCCCCTCTGGGGGCAGCCCGGGATGCGCGTGCCCCGGATGATGCTCGGCCACCGACTGCTGGAGCGGGCGACGCGCGCCCGGATCGTCCTTCCCGAGGAGGCCGCGCTCGCCGATCTCTGTACGCGGCTGACGGCCGCACTCGGCGCGGCCGCGCTGCCCGTCGCCGCCGCCTCCTGACGGGGCCGGAGCCCATGCAGGCGGTGATCCTCGCGGGCGGCCGCGGCAGCCGCCTCGCCGCCGGTTGTCCCAAGCCGCTGGCTCCGATCGGCGGTCGGCCCGTGCTGTGGCACGTCGTGCGGCTTCTCAACGCCCAGGGCATCGACGACGTCCTGGTCGCCCTGGGGCACCATGCCGCAGAGATCGTCCGCGCGCTGGCGCCGGCGGCGGGCATGGCCGGCACCGTCGTCTGTGACGCGGCGGCGCTCGGGCTCGCCGGGCGGCTGAGGCTGGTCGATACCGGGACCGAGGCCGACACCGCCGGCCGGCTGGCCCGGCTCCGACCGCATCTCGGCGCAGCCGCGTTTCTCCTGGCGTGGTGCGACGGCCTGGCCGATCTCGACCTCGCGGCGCTTCTCGCCCACCACCGACGCTGCCGTCGCCTCGTCACCGTGGCGGCGGTCCACCCGCCGAGCCGGTTCGGCCATCTCGTCCTCGACGGCGACCGCGCCGTCGGGTTCCGCGAGAAGCCGCGGCTCGACGACCAGTGGATCAACGGCGGTTTCTTCGTCGTCGAGCCGGGGGTCCTGTCCTGGATCGCCGGCGAGGCCGCCTCCTGGGAGCGCGACGTCCTGGTCCGCCTCGCCGCCGCCGATCAACTCGCGGCCTACCGCCACGAGGGCTTCTGGCAGTGCCTCGACACGGTGCGCGACCAGGAGGAACTGGAGGCCGTCTGGCGCCGCGGCGCGGCGCCGTGGCTGCGCCGGCCGGCGATGGCGGAATGAAGGTCTGCGTCACCGGTCACCGCGGCTATGTCGGCGCCCTCCTGGTGCCGCTGCTGCGCCGGCGCGGCCATCGCGTGCTCGGCGTCGATTCCGGGCTGTTCGACGGCTGCGCGCTGCCGGGCGCGGTGCCCGAAGGTCCCGACCGGGACCTGCGCCGCGACATCCGCGACCTCGGTGCCGACGATCTCGCGGGGCTGGACGCCGTCGTCCACCTCGCCGGGCTTTCCAACGACCCGCTCGGCGACCTCGATCCGGCCCTGACGGACGAAATCAACGGCCGCGCCGCGGCCGCGCTCGCGGCGTCGGCGCGCAAGGCCGGCGTCCGCCGTTTCGTCTTCGCCTCGACCTGCAGCGTCTACGGCGCGGGCGGCGAGGGCACCGTCGACGAGGAGACGCCGCCGCGGCCGCTCACGCCCTACGCCGCCGCCAAGGCGTCCGCCGAGGCGGCGATGCGGGCGCTCGCCGGCGACGGCTTCTCGCCCGTCCTGCTGCGCTTCGCCACCGCCTACGGCGTCTCGCCGATGCTGCGCTTCGACCTCGTCGCCAACAATCTGGTGGCCCACGCGACGGCGACCGGCCGGGTGCTGCTGAAGAGCACGGGACGGCAGTGGCGCCCGCTGATCCACGTCGCGGACATGGCCGAGGCGATCGCCGTCGCGCTGGAGGCGCCGCGCGACGCCGTGCACGGCGCGACCGTCAACGTCGGCGACGACGACGCCAATCTCCGGATCGCCGACCTCGCCGACGCCGTCGCGGCGGCGATCCCCGGCGCATGCGTCGAACTCGCCCCCGGCGCCGCCCCCGACCGTCGCAGCTATCGGGTCTCCTTCGCGCGGCTCGGGCGCGTGCTGCCGGCGTTCCGGCCGCGCTGGACGGTCGCCCGCGGCGTCGCCGACCTGCACCGCGCGGTCGTCGCCCTCGGCCTGCCGGTGGCGGATTTCGAGGGCGCGCGCTTCAACCGCCTGCCGCACCTCCTGCAACTGCGCGCGGCGGGGCGCGTCGCCGCCGACCTCCGCCCGCGGGCGGTCGCCCGGCCGGCCTGACGGCCAGGGGGCGGACAGAGATGGGCCTGGCCCAGGCCATCCGCGGCTGTCGGGCCTGCGGGTGCGACCGCCTCCTGCCGGTCATCGACCTCGGCCGGACCCCCCTGGCCGATCGCCTGGCATCGCCCGACGATCCGCCGGGATCGGACCGGACCGAGCCGCTCGAACTCGTGATGTGCGGCGCCTGCGCCCTGGTCCAGATCACCGTCACGGTGCCGCCGGCCGATCTCTTCGGACAGGGTTACCCCTACCATTCCTCGGTGTCGCCCGCCTTGCGCGCGCATTTCGCGGCGGCGGCGGCCGCGCATCTCGGGCGCTACCGCCTGGATCGCCACCACCGGGTCGTCGAGATCGCCAGCAACGACGGCGTCATGCTGCGCCATTTCGTTGCGCGCGGCATCCCGGCGCTCGGGATCGAGCCGTCGCCGGGGCCGGCGGCGGCGGCGCGCGCTGCCGGCGTGTCGACGCTCGACGCCTATTTCGACGGGGCGCTCGCGGACCGTCTCGCCGGTGACGGCTGGTCGGCGGACCTCGTCCTGGCGGCCAACGTCCTGGCGCATGTCCCCGATCCCGTCGACTTCGCGGCCGGCATCGCGCGGCTGCTGCGGCCGGGCGGCCATGCGGTGTTCGAAGTGCCCGATCTGGGCGACCTCGTGCAGGGCCTCGCCTTCGACACGATCTACCACCAGCACCTCTGCTACTTCTCCCTGACGAGCCTGGAGGCGCTGCTCGGCCGGGGCGGTCTGCGTGTGGTCGACGTCGAACGGCTGGCGATCCATGGCGGCTCCCTGCGCGTCCATGCCGCACCGGCCGGCACCCCGGGCGCGGCGGTGGCGGCGCTGCGCGCCATGGAGCAGCGGCAGGGAGCGGCCAGCCCGGCCTTCCTCGCCGGCTTCGCCGAACGGGTCGCCCGCCTCCGCGACCGGCTGCGCGACCTGCTGGCGCGGCTCGCCGGGGAGGGCGCCCGCATCGCCGCCTATGGCGCCGCCGCCAAGGCGACGACCCTGCTCGCCTATTGCGGCATCGATCGCACCACGGTCGATTTCGTCGCCGACCTCAACGCCCGCAAATGGGGCCTCGCCATGCCCGGCTGCCGCCTGCCGATCGTGCCGCCCGCGCGGCTGCTGGAAGCCATGCCGAGCCATGTCCTCCTGCTGGCCTGGAACTTCGCCGACGAGATCCTCGCCCAGCAGGCCGAATACCGGCGGCGGGGCGGACGGTTCATCCTGCCACTGCCGGAGCCGCGGGTGATCGCATGAGCGCGCTGAGCTGCCCCGCCTGCGGAGCGGCGGCGATGGGGGACCCGTTCTATTCGGCGACCGGGGTGCCGACCAACAGCGTGCGGCTGCTCGCCGACCGGCGGCAGGCGCTGGCCGTCCCGCGCGGCGACATCCGGCTGGCCTGCTGCGCCGCCTGCGGGTTCGTGGCCAACGTCGCGTTCGACCCGGCACGGGTCGACTATTCGCCGGGGTACGAGAGCACGCAGCGCCACTCGCCGACCTTCGATGCGTTCCATCGCGATCTCGCCCGCAGCCTCGCCACGCGCCACGACCTTGGCGGGCGCACCGTCCTCGAGATCGGCTGCGGCCGGGGCGAGTTCCTGGCGCTGCTCTGTGCCGAGGCCGGCTGCCGCGGGGTCGGCTGCGATCCCGCCTGGAACCCGGCGGAGCCGGCGCCGGAGGGCGCGGTGCGCATCCTGCCGACCTTCTACGAGGCCATGCCGGGCGAGCCGGCCGACCTCGTGTGCTGCAAGATGACGCTGGAGCATGTCCCGCGGCCGGCGGCCCTGGTCCGGCTCGTCGCCACGCGCCAGGGCGCCGGGACGCGCCTCTTCGTCCAGGTCCCGAACGCCCGGCCGATCTTCGAGCGCGCGGCGTTCTGGGACGTCTACTACGAGCATTGCAACTATTTCGACGCCGCCTCCCTGGCCGGGCTCCTCGCGCGCGCCGGCTTCGGTGTCGAGGAACTGGCGGAGACCTATGCCGGCCAGTACCTCACGGCCCATGCGGTCGCGCTTCCGGCGCCGCCGCCGGTGCCCTCGCCGCGACCGGCGGCGACCGGTTCCTTCGCCGTCGGGGCGGCGGCCGCGATCGCGGCCTGGCGCGCCTGGCTGGCGGCCCTGGAGCGCGGCGGGCGCCGGGTCGTGCTGTGGGGCGGCGGGTCGAAGGCGGTGGCGTTCCTGGCCGCGCTCGCCCCGTGTCCGGCCGTCGCCGCCGCCGTCGACATCAACCCGCGCAAGGACGGCACCTTCCTCGCGGGCACCGGCCACCCGGTGGTTGCCCCCGAACGCCTGCCGTCGTTGCGGCCGGACGCGGTGGTGGTGATGAACCCGATCTACCTGGCGGAGGTGCGGGCCCGGCTCGACGCCCTCGGCCTCTCCCTGCCGCTGCACTCGGTCGAGGCGGGGCCCGGCTGCCCCACGGCCTGACGGCGCTCCGGGGTCAGTCGAGCGCGGCCGCGATCGCCCGGTTGTAGTCGGCGACGCCGGCCGCCGGTCCGTCCGGATGGTCCCAGACCCCGGTGACGACGCAGATGAAGTCCGCGCCGGCGCGCACGATGGGTGCGAGGTTGTCCGGCTTGATGCCGCCGATGGCGACGCAGGGCACGGTCGTCGACTGCGTCCAGGCCTCGATCAGTTCCGGCGTCGCCCAGAAGCGGGGCGGCTTGGTCTGGGTCGGGAAGAAGGCGCCGAAGGCGACGTAGTCCGCTCCCGCCTCGGCCGCCTCCATGGCGAGGTGGCGGCTGTCGTGGCAGGTGACGCCGACGATGGCGTCGGGCCCGAGCAGGCGGCGCGCCTCGGCATAGGGCGTGTCCTGCTGGCCGACATGGGCGCCGTCGCAGCCGAACTCGGCCGCGAGGTCGGGCCGGTCGTTGACCAGGAAGGGCACGTCGCGGGCATGGGCGATCGGCATCAGCCGCTCGATCGCCCGCCGGAAGGCGTCGTCGTCGACGTCCTTCAGGCGCAGCTGCAGGCAGGCGACGTCGCCGCCGTCGAGCGCGGCCTGGAGGCGGTCGGCGAAGGCCGCCGGCTCCAGCACCGCGGGGGTGATGAGATAGAGGCGGCAGCGCTCGTCGCCGGCCATGTCTCGGGCTCCTCGCGCCGCCACCGGGATCAGGCCTTGCCCTGGTAGATCTTGATGATCTGGTCGAGCATGGCGAGGGCGTCGGCCTTCGGGCGCTGGAAGGTGTTGCGGCCGATGATCGAGCCGTTGCCGCCGCCGTCGCGGATGGCGCGGGCCTCGTTGTAGACGCCCTCGAGGTCCTTGGCCTCGCCGCCCGAGAAGACGACGATGCGCTTGCCGGCGAAGCAGGACTGGACGACGTGGGCGATCCGGGCGGCCGCCGTCGAGACGTCGATCTTGCGCGCCTCGTAGACCTTCCTGGCGGCGTCCAGCTCCAGGTGCTCGGTCGGCGGCTTCACCTTGATGATGTGGGCGCCGAGGAGTGCCGCCATGTGGGCGGCGTAGGCGCAGATGTCGATCGCCGTCTCGCCGGCCTTGGTGAGGTCGCCGCCGCGCGGATAGGACCAGACGACGACGGCGAGCCCGTGCGCCTTCGCCTCCTCGGCCAGCACCGCCAGTTCCTCGAACATGCCGAAGGCGTTGTCCGAACCGGGATAGATGGTGAAGCCGATGGCCGAGCAGCCGAGCCGGAGCGCGTCGCGGACCGAGCCGGTGACGGCCTGGGACGGGCCGGCCTTGTCGCGGGCGAGGCTGTTGGCGCTGTTGACCTTGAGGATGGTCGGGATGGCGCCGGCGTAGCTGTCGGCGCCCGCCTCGATCATGCCGAGCGGGGCCGCGTAGGCGGAGAGCCCGGCCTCGATCGCGAGCTGGAAATGGTAGTGCGGGTCGTAGGCGTCGGGGTTGGGGGCGAAGCTGCGCGCCGGCCCGTGCTCGAAGCCCTGGTCGACCGGCAGGATGACCAGCTTGCCGGTGCCGCCGAGGCGGCCCTGCATCAGGATGCGGGCCAGGTTGGCCTTGGTGCCCGGATTGTCGCTCTCGTAGCCGTCGAGGATGCGCTTGACCTTCTGGGTCACCTTCATCGGAAATCTCCTTCCCTTCGGCGGGCCGCCCGGCGGGCCGGCCCGATATGGTCAGTTGCGGGCGTCCGGCCCGGCGGCGGGGTCGTCGCCGAGCCAGCGGCGGCAGGCCGCCGCCATGTCCTTCTCGCGATGGAGGGCGAGCGCGGGCGGCCGCTCGGCCACCACGCGGCGCCCGTCCGCGGCCGCGATCGCCGCCAGCTTCGCGCGGACGGCGGCCGGGCCCTTGTAGACGACGGCGTCGATGCCGACGCGCAGCGCCAGCAGCGCATGGCCCTCGGCCGTCTCGCAGTCGATGAGGCCGCGGGTCGGCGGATGCCGCTCGCGGGCCCGCTCGACGATGGCGGCGAACATCGCCGGCCCGAGCGCGGCGGCGCCGCCGCGCGGGCTGACCAGCAGCAGCGGCCGGCCCAGCACGGCCGCGGCCTCGGCCGCGACCAGCGCCCCGGCGGCCGTCGCCACCTCCACCGCCCGGTCCGCGAACCCGGTTGCGAGTTCGGCCGTCAGCCGAGCTTCGCCATCGCCGCGGCGGTGTCCAGCATCCGGTTCGAGAAGCCCCATTCGTTGTCGTACCAGGAGAGGACGCGGCACAGGCGCTTGTCGATGACCGCGGTCTGGCCGGCGTCGAAGGTCGAACTGGCCGAGACATGGTTGAAGTCGCTCGACACCAGCGGCGCCCGGTTGATCTCGATGATGCCCTTGAAGCGGCTGCTGGCGGCGGCTTCGGTCATGACCTGGTTGATCTCGTCCGCCGTCGTGTCGCGGGCGGCGTTGAAGGTGAGGTCGACGACCGAGACGTTGGGCGTCGGCACCCGGATCGAGGTGCCGTCGAGCTTGCCCTTGAGCTCGGGCAGGACGAGGCCGACGGCGCGGGCGGCGCCGGTCGAGGTCGGGATCATGGACAGGGCGGCGGCGCGGGCGCGGTGCAGGTCCTTGTGCATCGTGTCCACGGTCGGCTGGTCGCCCGTGTAGGCATGCACCGTCGTCATGAAGCCGTTCACGATGCCGATCGCCTGGTGCAGCACATAGGCCATCGGCGCCAGGCAGTTGGTGGTGCAGGACGCGTTCGAGACGATCGTGTGCCCGGGCTTCAGCTGGTCGTGGTTGACGCCGTAGACGACGGTCAGGTCGACGCCGTCGGCCGGGGCCGAGATCAGCACCCGCTTGGCGCCCGCCTCGATGTGCTTGGCCGCGGCGTCGCGCTTGGTGAAGACGCCGGTGCATTCCAGCGTGATGTCGACGCCGAGTTCCTTCCACGGCAGCTTCGTCGGGTCGCGCTCGGCGGTGACGCGGATCGGGCCCTGGCCCACGTCCATCATGCCCTCGCCGGTCTTCACTTCCCGGGGGAAGCGGCCATGGACGCTGTCGTAGCGCAGCAGGTGCGCGTTCGTCTCGACCGGGCCGAGGTCGTTGATGCCGACGACCTGGAGGTCGGTGCGGCCGCTCTCGGCGAGCGCGCGGAAGACGAGGCGGCCGATGCGGCCGAAACCGTTGATCGCGAGGCGGGTGGCCATGATGGTGGGATTCCTCCTGGCTTCGATGGTGGGGATGCGCGGGGCGGGGCTGCCGCGGCAGGACGGCCGCCGCTCAGGACCTCCGGCCGGCGACCGAACGACGCGGGACGCCCAGCAAACGTTCCGGGCCCGGGTTCATTCCGTCGATCCTAGACGAGATCGCGGGCGGCCGCCGCCACGGCCTCGGCGGTGATGCCGAAATGGCGGTAGAGGTCGCCGGACGGCGCCGAGGCGCCGAAGCCCGGCATGCCGACGAAGGCGCCGCGCTCGCCGAGCCAGCGGTCCCAGCCGAACCGCACGGCGGCCTCGACCGCGACGCGCGGGGCCGAGCCCAGGACCTCGGCGCGGTAGGCGGCGTCCTGGGCCGCGAAGAGCTCGAACGACGGCATCGAGACGACGGCGGCGGCGATGCCCTCGCCGGCCAGCAGTCGGCGCGCCTCCATCGCCAGTCCGACTTCCGAGCCGGTGGCGAGCAGCGTCACCCGGCGCGGACCGTCCGCCTCGGCGAGGACGTAGGCGCCCCGGGCCGAACGGTTGGCGCCCGCCTCCTGGCGCAGGGCCGGCACGCCCTGGCGGGTCAGGGCGATCACCGACGGCGTCGACCTGGCGGCGATCGCCAGTTCCCAGCATTCCGCCGTCTCGACCGCGTCGGCGGGGCGGAAGACGTGGAGGTTGGGGATGCTGCGCAGCGCCGCCAGATGCTCGACCGGCTGGTGCGTCGGACCGTCCTCGCCGAGGCCGATCGAATCGTGCGTCATGACGTAGACGACGCGCACGCCCATCAGCGCCGAGAGCCGGATCGCCGGCCGGGCATAGTCGGTGAAGACGAGGAAGGTGCCGCCATAGGGCACCACGCCGCCATGCAGGGCGAGCCCGTTCATGGCCGCTGCCATGGCGTGCTCGCGCACGCCGTAATGGATGTAGGTGCCGCCGTACTGGCCCGCCTGCAGCACCGCCTGGCCCTTGGCCTTGGTGTTGTTGGAGGGGGTGAGGTCGGCCGAGCCGCCGACCAGCTCCGGCATCGCCCGGGCGAGCACGTCGAGCGTGCTGCCGGAGGCCTGGCGGGTCGCGACCTTGGGCGGCGCGGCGATCAGCGCCGCCTTGTATTCGGACAGCGCGGCGGCGAGGCCGGCCGGCGCGTCGCCGGCGATGCGGCGGTCGAACTCGGCCCGGTCGGCGGCCGCGGCATGGCGGCGGCGCCATGCCTCGGCGCGGGCGGCGGCGCGCCGGCCGGCGTCCCGCCAGGCGGCCAGGATGTCGTCGGGCACCTCGAAGGGGGCCGCGGTCCAGCCCAGCTTCTCGCGCGCGCCGGCGATCTCGGCGGCGCCGAGCGGGCTGCCGTGGGCGCCCGACGTGCCCGCCTTGGTCGGCGCGCCGTAGGCGATCTGGGTGCGGCAGGCGATGAGCGAGGGGGTATCGGTCGCCCGCGCCCGCTCGATGGCGGCGGCGACCGCCTCGGGGTCGTGGCCGTCGACCGACTGCACGTCCCAGCCGCAGGCGCGGAAGCGCGCCGGCTGGTCGTCCGAGACGGAAAGCGCGGTGCCGCCGTCGATCGAGATGCTGTTGTCGTCGAAGAGGACGATGAGCCGGCCGAGCTTGAGGTGGCCGGCCAGCGAGATCGCCTCGTGGCTGACGCCCTCCATCAGGCAGCCGTCGCCGGCGACGACATAGGTCCAGTGGTCGACCAGCCCGTCGCCGAAGGTAGCGTTCAGGTGGCGCTCGGCGATCGCCATGCCGACCGCCGTCGCCAGCCCCTGGCCGAGCGGCCCGGTCGTGGTCTCGACGCCGGCGGCGTGGCCGTATTCCGGGTGCCCGGCGGTGCGGCTGCCGAGCTGGCGGAAGCGCCGGAGCTCGGCCATCGTCATGTCGGCGTAGCCGGTCAGATGCAGCAGCGAATAGAGCAGCATCGAGCCGTGCCCGGCCGACAGCACGAACCGGTCGCGGTCGGGCCAGGCCGGGTCGGCCGGGTCGTAGGACAGGAATCGGGTGAAGAGGACGGTCGCGACGTCGGCCATGCCCATGGGCATCCCGGGATGCCCCGACTTGGCCGCCTCGACGGCGTCCATGGAAAGGGCGCGGATGGCGTTCGCCATGGCGCGGAGATCGGGGGCGGGCGCTGCGTTCGACATCGCAAATCCGGGGCAAAAGGCCCGGCAACTTGCCGTCCGCGACCCCCGGCGTCAACCGGCAGGGCGAATCGGCCCCCGGCCACCCTTCGTTGACGCCCTGCCGGAGCGGTCGCTACAACTAGAGCCATGGCCGCTCCGACGATTCCGATTCCCCCTTCGACGATGCAGCGTGCCCGCGACCGGCTGGAGCGGGCGCTCGACCGGCTGGAGGCCGCCGCCGCGCGCGTCCCGGTGCTGGCGGCCGAGCGCCGGGCGCTGGCGGAGGAGCGCGACCGGCTCGCCCGCGCGCTCGCCCAGATGGAGGCCGAGAAGGCCGCCCTGCGCCAGGCGACGGACGCCGCCGCCCACCGCCTGGACGGCGTCATCGCGCGCACCCGCGGCGCGCTCGACCGGACGCACTGACCCCATGCCGTCGGTCGCGCTGACGATCAACGGACGCAGCTACAGCGTCTCCTGCGGGGCGGGCGAGGAGGAGCGGCTGCGGCGGCTCGCCAGCTACATCGACCAGAAGGCGACCCAGATCTCGGGCGACCTCGGCCAGATCGGCGAGGCGCGCGTCATCCTGATGGCCGGCCTCCTGATCGCCGACGAGCTCGCCTCCGCCTTCGAGGAGATCGCGCGGCTGAAGCGCGCGGCCGAGGGGCAGAACAGCGTCCAGGATTCGCTCGGCCGCGAGCTCGATCTGGTCGCCCAGCGCGTCGAGACCATTGCAGCCAGGCTCGAGCAGCCCTAGCTTTCCAGGTGGACGGTGCTGTCTGGTGCGTCAGGTCGCTATTACCCCGGGGCCTTTCACAACCTCCCGGGAGCTGTCCCTGCCGCGATCGTGGTCGCGGTACATGGCGCCCACCTGCGTTAGCAGGCCACGGAGGGTTCAGCATGCCAACGGCCGAGGCGGCGCCGTCCACTCTCCTTGCTGACGACAACGGCCTCCTGGTGCGCGAGAAGGCGGCATTCCGGACGGCGGCGATCGCCCGCCGTGCGGCGGCCGCGGCCGGTGCCGCCGCCGATTGCGGCGAGCGCTTGGCCGACCGGTTTCTCGCCGCAGTGCCGTTGGCCGAGGTCGGGGCGGTGGTGTCCGGCTTCCACCCGATCGGCGAGGAGATCGACCCGCGGCCGCTGATGGCGCGGCTCGCCGCGGCCGGGCGGACGCTCTGCCTGCCGGTGACGCCGCGCCGCGGCCTGCCGCTCTCCTTCCGGGCATGGCGGCCCGGCGACCGGCTGGTGCCGCGCCCCTTCGGCCTGCTCGAGCCGGCGCCGGAAGCGCCGACCGTCGAGCCCGACCTGCTGCTCGTGCCGCTGCTCGCCTTCGACGATGCCGGGCGGCGGATGGGCTATGGCGGCGGCTTCTACGATCGCACGCTGGCGGACCTGCGGGCGCGCCGGCCGATCCGTGCGGTCGGCGTCGCCTACGAGGGCCAGCGCTGCGAGCGGGTGCCGGCCGGCCCGGCCGACGCCATCCTCGACGCGGTCGTCACCGAAGTCGCCTTCCGGCCCGTCGCGAGGGTTTGAGGCGGGCATGCGGATGCTGTTCTGCGGCGACGTGGTCGGCCGCTCCGGCCGCGAGGCCGTGACCAGCCGGATCCCGGTCCTGCGCCGCCGCCACGGCCTCGACCTCGTCGTCGTCAATGGCGAGAACGCGGCGGCCGGCTTCGGCATCACCGAGGCGATCTGCCGCGAGTTCTTCGCCGCCGGGATCGACGCCGTCACCACCGGCAACCATCTCTTCGACAAGCGCGAGATCGTCGCGACGCTGGCGTCGGACCCGCGCCTGCTGCGCCCGGCCAATTTCCCGGCGGGGACGCCCGGAAGCGGCGCCTACGCCGTCCCGACCGGCGACGGCCGCCGTGTCGTCGTCGTCAACCTGATGGCGCGCCTCTTCATGGACGCGCTCGACTGCCCCTTCGCCGCCGCCGAGGCGGTGCTCGCCGAGCATCGGCTGGGGCAGAATGCCGCGGCCATCCTGGTCGACCTGCACGGCGAGGCGACGAGCGAGAAGATGGCCATGGGGCACCATCTCGACGGCCGCGTGTCGGCGGTGTTCGGCAGTCATTCGCATGTGCCGACCGCCGATGCCCAGATCCTCCCGGGCGGAACCGGCTACCAGACCGACGCCGGCATGTGCGGCGACTACGATTCCGTGATCGGCATGAAGAAGGAGGCCGCCGTCGCCCGCTTCGTGCGCAAGGTGCCGGGCGAGCGCCTGTCCCCGGCCGAGGGCGAGGGCACGCTCTGCGGCGTCTTCGTCGAGACCGACGACGCCTCCGGCCTCGCCCTCCGGGTGGCCCCGGTCCGCCTCGGCGGGCGCTTGGCCGAGGCATATCCGCCAGACTGAGCGCCGGACGATGCCAGGCGTCCATCGTGCCCGGCAGCACCGCTCGACCATGCCGGGGGTCGAGGCGGTCTCGATGGTCTCGGATCGGCGCCTCGCACGGCATTCCCACGACCAGTTCGGCATCGGCGTCCTCGTCTTCGGCGGTCACCGCTCGTGGAGCGGCATTGGCGCGGTCGAGGCGGAACCGGGCGCGATCCTCTCCGTCAATCCCGGCGAAATCCATGACGGGGCGCCGGTCGAAGGCCGGCCGCGCGGCTGGCGAACCCTGTACTTCCGGCCCGGTATCCTGTCGGAGATCGCGGCGGAGGAGGGGATGCCGGAGATGGAGATCGCCCGCCCGGCCTTCGTCGATCCCGCGCTCGCCCGGCGCACGCTGCGCCTGTTCCGCCTCGCCACCGCCCCGCGCCCGTGCCCGGACGCCGCGGAAGAGGCGCTTCTGGCGACGGTGGTGCATGTGCTGCGGCGGCACGGCTCGCGGGCGTCGCCGCGGCTCCCGGCCTCGCCGGACGTGCGTCGGGCGCTGGCGCGGATCGACGCGGCGCCGGCGGCGGCCGTGCCCTTGGCCGAACTCGCCCGGGAGTGCGGCGCCAGCCGCTTCGGGCTGCTCCGGGCCTTCGCCCGCGAGGTGGGCATCACCCCGCATGCCTACCGGGTCGACCGGCGGGTGCGTCTGGCGAGGCGCCTGCTGGCCGCCGGCGAGGCGCCGGCGGCGGTGGCGGCCGCGGCCGGCTTCGCCGACCAGAGCCATCTGACGCGGGCATTCGCGGAGCGCTTCGGGGTGACCCCGGCCCGCTATCGGGCCGCGGTCGCCTGACGGGCGCCGGGCGCGGCGGCGCGCAATTCCGTTCAAGACCCGGTACCGGGCCACCTGGGACCATCCGGGCCTCGCACGGGCGACGGAGGTCTCGGATGGGGTCGGACTATGTCCATGGCTACGAGGCGGCGGAAGGGACGCGCCTCGGCGACCAGGCGCGGACGCTGGAAGAACTGCTGCATTCGGACACGGCCTATCCGCCCGGATCGCGCGTGCTCGAGGTCGGATGCGGCGTCGGCGCGCAGACCGTGGCACTCGCCCGCCGCAGCCCGCTGGCGGAGTTCACGGCGGTCGACATCGCGCCGGCGTCGCTGGCGGCGGCGCGGGAGGCGACGGCCGGGTTCGCCAACGTGCGGTTCCGGCAGGCCGACGCCGGGCGGCTGCCCTTCGCCGACCGGTCGTTCGACCACGCATTCGTCTGCTTCCTGCTGGAGCACCTGCCGCGGCCCGCCGCGGCGCTGGCCGAGATCCTGCGGGTCCTGCGGCCGGGCGGCACGCTGACCGCGATCGAAGGCGACCACGGCTCGGTCCTCTTCCATCCCGAGAGCCCGGCGGCCCGGGACGCCATCCGCGCCCAGGTCGATCTTCAGCGCGCCGCCGGCGGCGACCCGATGATCGGGCGCCGGCTCCATCCCCTCCTGCACGCGGCCGGGCTGACGGAGATCTCGGTGTCGCCCCGCCTCTTCTATGTCGACGGCGCCCGTCCCGACCTCGGCGACCGGTTTGTCCGCCGCACCTTCACGGCGATGGTGGCCGGCGTCCGGGAACGGGCGCTGGCGGCGGGGCTCGTCGACGCCGACCGGTTCGACGCCGGCATTGCCGACCTGCTGCGCGCCGCCGCTCCGGACGGAACGTTTTCCTACACGTTCTTCAAGGCCGTCGCTCGCCGGCCGTAGGTGCGGGGCGCGGCCGGCGGTGGGTCCCGCGTGCTCCCGACGATCAGGCGTGGATCGGCGGCCGGCGGCCGGCCCACGGCCGCGCCGCCTCGATCTGGGCGGCCAGGCGGAAGAGGGTGGCCTCGTCGCCGAAGCGCCCGACGAAGTGGGTGGCGAGCGGCAGGCCCGTGTCGGTCCAGCCGCTCGGCACCGACATGGCCGGCTGGCCGGAGGCGTTCGACATCCAGGTGAAGGCGGCGAAGACGTTCATCTGGCGGCGCATCGCCATGGCGTCGCCGCCCTGCTGCAGCTTGAAGGTCCCGAGCGGCACCGGCGGCGAGCCCAGGGTCGGCGTCAGCCACAGGTCGTGCTCGACGAAGAAGCCGGCCATCTCGCGCGAATGGCGCTGCATGTCCTGGAGCGCGAGCAGGAACTGGGGTGCGGTCTGCTCGCGCGCCCGACGGGTGAAGCCCCAGACGAAGGGCTCGAGGTCGTCCGGGGTCGCCTCGCGGCCGACCCGCCGTTCCAGCCCGGCGAGCGACCAGCCGACGCCGGCCGCGATCACCGCGGTGAAGGCGCGCCAGAAGGCCTCGCCGTCGACGGCGGGCGCCGCCTCCTCGACGACATGGCCCATCGATTCGAGGAGCTTGGCCGTCTCCACCGTGGCCCGGACGCAATCGGGATCGATCGGCGTGCCGATGGGCGAGGCGGTCGAGAAGGCGATGCGCAGGCGGCGCGGATCGGCCCCGATCTCCTCGGCGAAGGGCCGGGCGACCGGCGGCGCCCAGTAGGGGTCGCCCAGGGTCGGGCCCGCGGTGACGTCGAGCAGGGCCGCGCTGTCGCGGACGCTGCGCGTCAGCACATGGTCCTGGGCGATGCCGACGATGATGTCGCCGAAATGCGGCGCCACCGGGTTGCGCGCCCGGGTTGGTTTCAGGCCGAAGAGCCCGCAGCAGGCGGCGGGGATGCGGATCGAGCCGCCGGCGTCGTTGCCGTGGGCGGCGGCGACCATGCCGGTCGCGACCGCCGCGGCGGCGCCGCCGCTGGATCCGCCGGTCGACCGCTCCGGGTCCCAGGGGTTGCGGGCGGGGCCGTAGAGCCGCGGCTCGGTCGTCGGGCCGATGCCGAGTTCGGGCGCGTTGGTGTGGCCGAGGAAGACGAGCCCGGCTGCGCGATAGCGTCGCACCAGTTCGTTGTCGGCCGCGGGCACATAGTCGCCGCCGAAGGTGCTGGCGCCGCGCAGCGGCACCCCGGCCTCCTCGCAGGCGATGTCCTTCAGCAGGAAGGGCACGCCGGCGAACGGGCCGTCGAACGGTGCCCGGGCGGCCTCGCGGGCGCGCTCGAAGGTCTCGATGACGACGGCGTTGACCCGCGGATTGACGCGCTCGATGCGGGCGATCGCCGCATCCACGAGCTCGGCGGCGGAGACTTGGCCGCGCCGCACCAGTTCGGCCTGGCCGATGGCGTCGAGATCGAGCGCGTCGTCGGTGGTGGTCATCGGCAGGGGATCCCGGGCTGAAGGAGGGCTGGCCCGCCGATGCTACCCGCATCGGCGCCGGGCGCAACCGGGGCGCGCCTCAATTCAGCCATAAACCGTGCCTAGAAACCCGCGGAATCTGGGCGTCCAACACCACATCTGGTATAGACGCGGCCGCTGCATCCACGAATTCGATCGAGCGTCATGGCGGGCCATTCCCAATTCAAGAACATCATGCACCGCAAGGGTGCGCAGGATAAGAAGCGCGGCAAGATCTTCACCAAGATCATCCGCGAGCTGACGGTCGCCGCGCGCACCGGCCTGCCCGACCCGGCGTCGAACCCGCGCCTGCGGGCGGCCGTGCTCGCCGCCCGCGAGGCCAACATGCCGAAGGACACCATCGACCGCGCCATCAAGCGCGGTGCCGGCGGCGACGACGGCGCCAACTACGAGGAGGTCCGCTACGAGGGCTACGGCCCCGGCGGGGTCGCCGTCATCGTCGAGGCCCTCACCGACAACCGCAACCGCACCGCCGCCGAGGTCCGTTCGGCCTTCACCAAGCATGGCGGGGCCTTGGGCGAGACCAACAGCGTCGGCTTCC
>NZ_JAYSFE010000009.1:23673-57984 GCF_041913585.1 Allostella sp. | reverse complement strand
GCCGAGGCGGCCGCGGTGGGACTGGCCGCGGCCCGGTCCGGCGGCATGGTGGCGGTCGCCGTCGTGCTGCGGGCACCCTGCACGGCGGCCGAGCTCCACCGCCATCTCGTCGCCCGGCTCGGTGCCGGGCGGGCGCCGCACCGGGTCCACATCCTGCCGCAACTGCCGCGGACGGCGCTCGACAAGGTCGACCGCGCGGCGCTGGCGGCGCTGCTGGCCGGTCCTCACCCCCGGCCGGAAGGGTGCGGGCCGGACTAGGTTCCGCCCGCGAACCCGGCCAGCGCCGCGGCGGCGAGCGCGGCGGCGAGCGCGGCGTTGACGATGCGCGCCGTCCGCGGCCGGCGCAGGCGGCGGGCGATGGCCGCCCCCGCCGCCAGCCAGGCGAAATGGACCAGCACCACCAGGGTCGAGAGGATGGCGATGCGGGCCGCGACCTCGACCAGCGGCGGGGCGAGCGCCAGCCGGTGGCCGGCGACGACGGCGCCCAGCGCCAGCCACGCCTTGGGGTTGGCCAGCGCCAGCAGCAGCCCGCCCGCCGGCGTCGGCACCGCGCCCGCACCGTCGGTCCCCGGTGGCAGTGCCGTCGCGATCCGCCAGGCGAGCCACAGCATGTAGAGGACCGAGGCGGCGGCGAGCACCGGCGCCAGCCCCGGCACCGCCTGCAACGCCGTGGTGATGCCGGCCGCCAGCGCCAGCAGCACCAGGATGGTGCCGGCCGAGACGGCGGCGAGATAGGGCAGCGCGCCGCGAAAGCCGAAGGCGGCGCCGACGGCGACGACGCTCATCGTCGTCGGCCCCGGGCTCGCCATCACCGCCAGCGCCGCCAGCAGCAGGCCCGCGGCCGAGGCCGCGAGTTCCGCCGCCGGCCCGGCGATCCCGGCGCCGGCCGCCCCCTGCCCGAGGATGCCCGCCGCTGCTAAGGTCGTGTCCATGGCAGCGACCATGCGACCCGGCGGCGGAGGCCGTCTTGAAGGGCTGTGCCACGGCCCGGAGGACATGGCGGGCGGCGGGGCCTCGGCCACCATCGCCAGCGGTCCCGGCACGCCCGGCATCGAGCGGCTGGCGGTGCGCCTCGTCGGCCGCGCCTATGCCCCGCACCGCCACGACACCTATGCCGTCGGCTGGACGGTGGCCGGCATCCAGTCCTTCCGCTACCGCGGCGAGGCCCGGGTCTGCCTGCCCGGCCAGTATCATGTCCTGCACCCGGACGAGCTGCATGACGGCCGCCCCGGCACCGCCGAGGGCTTCGCCTACCGCATCGCCTATATCGACCCGGCGCTGATCCAGGCGGCCCTGGGCGGCCGGCCGCTGCCCTTCGTGCCGGGCGGCGTGCTCGACGGCCGCACCGCCCGCCTGCCGGCCGACCTGTGGCGCCTCGACCGGCCGCTGGCAGGCCTGGCCGGGGTCGAGGCGGTGGCGGCCGTCGCCGACATGCTGGTCGCCGCCGCCGGCGACCCGGCGCCGCCGCCCCGCCCGCTGCCGCTGGCGGCGCTCGACCGCGTCCGCCGGGCGCTGGCCGACGACCCGGCCCGCCCCTTCTCCGCCGCCGAGCTGGAGCGCATCGCCGGCCTCGACCGCTGGACGCTCGCCCGCCGCTTCCGCGAGGCCTACGGCACCAGCCCGTCGCGCTTCCGCACCATGCGCCAGCTCGACCGCGCCCGCGCCGCCATCCGCTCCGGCCTCCCCCTCGCCGAAGCCGCCGCCGCCTCCGGCTTCGCCGACCAGAGCCACCTGACCCGGCAGTTCAAGCGCGCCTACGGGATGACGCCGGGGATGTGGGCGGGGGCGCTGGGATGAACGAGCTACGATCCCCCCGCCAAATGGAGCCCGTGGTCGACGCCGTCGCGTCCTTCGACTTCGCTTGGGACGAAGAATCTACTCGATAGTCAAATAGAAGTTTTCCTCACCTCAAATACAATCGAGGGACACAGCGGCACCGGCGAGCGTAATGAGCGTCCGATCGAAATACTTTGTACTGGAAGTCGTATTCTGAAGCGCCAACTCGGGCAATGGGCTTGACGGCGTCAGCATGAGGCTCTCTTGGACTTTCCCACCGCCTCCCGCAGGCACGCCTCCCGATCGGCCGCATAGTCCCCCTCGGCCCACCACGCCTCGACCGCCGCCAGCACCCGGCCGACCTCGGGGCCGCGGACCCCGCCCAGCGCCAGCAGGTCGCGGCCCTTGAGCGGGAACACCGGGCGGGGGGTGACGGCGGCGGCCGCGACCACCTCCCAGGCGCGGCCGTCCGTGTCCTGGCCGTCGGCGGCGGCCAGGAGCGCGCGGTCGCGCAGGCGGGTCTCGTCGGCCATGTGCAGGCGGTCGCGGACGGCGCGGGGGGTAGCGGGAAGGTCGGCTTCGGTCCAGGGGCCGGCGAGTGCGACGAGCCGGGCCGTCTCGTGGCGGGAGAGGCGGAGGCGCTGGGCGGCCTCGCGCGCCTCGGCCTCGCCGCCGTCGAGGAGGGCGGCCAGGCGCCGCAGCCAGTCGGGGGCGGGCTCGAGGAGGACGAGGCGGGCGGTGCGGGCGAAGGCCGAGAGCATCGGGAGGACGGGGACGAGGATGCGGTCCTCGGCCAGCATCGCCAGGACGGGGCGCGGGTCGGGGACGCCGAGGATGCGCTCGAGTTCGCCGCGCACCCGCTCGCCCGAGAGGCCGGGCAGGCGGCCGGCATGGCGGCGGCAGGCGGCGCGCGAGGCCTCGTCGATGCCGTGCAGGCCGAGCCGGGCCAGCATCCGGTAGTAGCGAAGCAGGCGCAGCACGTCCTCGTCGATGCGGCGGTCGGGCTCGCCGACGAAGCGGACGCGGCGGCGGACGAGGTCGTCGAGCCCGTCGGCCGGGTCGTAGAAGGTGCCGTCGCCGTCGGCGAAGAGGGCGTTGATGGTGAAGTCGCGGCGGCGCGCGTCCTCGGCCCAGTCGTCGGTATAGGCGATGCGGGCGTGGCGGCCGTCGGTCTCGACGTCGCGGCGCAGGGTGGTGATCTCGAAATGCCGGCCGTCGAGGACGGCGGTGACGGTGCCGTGGGCGAGGCCGGTCGGCACGACGCGGATGCCGGCCGCCGCCAGCCGCTCCATCACCCGCTCGGGCGCGAGGTCGGTCGCGAGGTCGATGTCGGAGATCGGCCGGCCGAGCAGCGCGTCGCGCACCATGCCGCCGACGAAGCGGGCGCGCCCGCCCCCCGCCTCGACCGCGCGCAGCACCCGGCGGGTCGCCGACGCCGTCATCCAGGGCTGCGGCAGGAGGCACCCGCGCGGGTCCATCGCCCCCTCCCTTCCCCTCGCCTCAGCCGGAGCCGCCGGGGACGACGGCGCCGTCGCGGAAGGCGGGCGGCCGGTGGTCGCCCCACGGCGCGTCGCCGCCGGTCGCGGCGATCCAGAGCAGGCTCGCCGCCGCCAGCGCCGCGCCCGACAGGAAGAGCGCCATCCACGGCACCCGCGGCGGCGGCGCGTCGGGATCGGCGGCGCGGGCCGCGGCCGAGCGGCGGGCGAGGAGGAACCAGGCGGCGTAGAGGATGGCGGGCGCCAGCAGCGGCAGGACGATGGTGAGGAGGATGCGGGTCACGGCGTCCCCGGCAGCCCGGCCCCGAGGCCGTCGGCCCGCAGCACCTCGGCCAGGTTGACCAGCATCCCCGCCGTGGCGCCCCAGATGTAGCGGTTCTCGTAGGGCAGGACGTAGAAGTGCCGCTCCTCGCCGCGGCGGACATGCTTCTCGCGGCGGTGGTTGGCGGGGTCAAGCACGAAGGAGAGCGGCACCTCGAAGACGTCCGCGACCTCGAACGGGTCGGGCCGGACCTCGAAGGGCGGGCGCACGAAGCCCACCACCGGGACGACCTCGAAGCCGGTGCCGGTGACGTAGCGGTCGAGCCGGCCGACGAGGTCGACGACGCCGCGGTCGAGCCCGACCTCCTCCGCCGCCTCGCGCAGCGCGCAGGCCTCGGCGTCGGTGTCGCACGGGTCGACGCGGCCGCCGGGGAAGCTGATCTGGCCGGCATGGTCGTGCAGGTGGGCGGTGCGCTGGGTGAGCAGGATGGTGAAGCCCTGCGGCCGCTCGACCAGCGGCACCAGGACGGCGGCCGGCGTCAGCCGCTCCGGCAGGGGGGAGCCGGGGTTGAGGTCGTGGTCGCCGCGCGGGGTGGCGAAGGCCCAGCCGCGCCGCGGCGGCGGGTCGGGCTCGGCCCCGCGCACGGCGGGGAAGCGGGCGGTGACGAACTGCCGGTCGATGCGCGGGCGCGCCGGCCCCGACGGCGGCGCCGTCACGACTCGATCCGCCCCAGCGTGAAGAAGGTCCCGCCGCTCCATACGCCCAGCTCCCGCATCCCGTCCCCGTCCCGCTCCTCGCCCAGTTCCACGAGGTCGTAGAAGACCGGGCGCGCGATGAGCGCCTCCAGCCCGTCGCGCACCAAGACATAGGGACTGGGCTCGCCCGTGTCAGGGTCGACCGCCACCCGGATCGGATGGTCGGGCCCCGCCGTCACACTATGGTCGAGATTGGTGGTGAAGGTGAGGCGCTGGCCGGGCCCCGCCCCCGCGGCCGTCATGGCGACGGCGACGAAGGGGGCGTCGTCGACGGCGATCCGGCCGCGCTCGACCGGGGTGACCAGCCAGTAGCCCCCGTCGGCGTCGCGGCGCAGCACGGTGGCGAAGAGCTTGACCAGCGGCTTCCGGCCGATCGGCGAGCCGCGATAGTACCAGGTGCCGTCCCGCGCGATGCGCATGTCGAAATCGCCGCAATCCTCCGCCGGCCCGCCCAGGGCGCGGCCGCCCGCGCCCGGTCGCGGGCCGGATCCGTCGCCCATCACGCCGATTTGTCGTGCAAGCGTCTCGGCATCCTTATTGCTCGTGCTAGATTCGTCTCCGGCGTTCCGCCCGACCATGCTGCGCTCCATGGCGGCCGGCCGTCCCGGACCGACCCCGTTACGAGGAGAGACGATCCCGTGACCGTCACCAGCGTCCTCGCCGACTCCGACACGCCCGCCCTCGTGGCCGAGGTCGATGCCCTCGGGCAACGCCTGGCGATGGTGCGCGAGCGCATCCACCGGGTCATTTTCGGGCAGCAGGAGGTGGTGGATCAAGCGCTCATCACCCTGCTCGCCGGCGGCCACTGCCTCCTCATCGGCGTCCCCGGCCTCGCCAAGACGCGGCTGGTCGAAACCCTGGGCACCGTGCTGGGCCTCGACGACAAGCGCGTGCAGTGCACGCCCGACCTGATGCCGGCCGACATCATCGGCTCGGAGGTGCTGGAGGAGGACGAGAGCGGCCGGCGCAGCTTCCGCTTCATCGAGGGGCCGGTCTTCGCCCAAGTGCTGATGGCCGACGAGATCAACCGCGCCAGCCCGCGCACCCAGTCCGCCCTCCTCCAGGCGATGCAGGAGGGCCGGGTCTCGGTCGCCGGCCGCTACCACGCGCTGCCGCGGCCCTTCCATGTGCTGGCGACCCAGAACCCGCTGGAGCAGGAGGGCACCTATCCCCTGCCGGAAGCCCAGCTCGACCGCTTCCTCCTGCAGATCGACGTCACCTATCCCGACCTCGAGGCCGAGCGGCGGATGCTGATCGCCACCACCGGCGCCGAGCAGGAGACGGCGTCGGGCGTGCTCAATCCCGCCGACCTGATGGCGGCGCAGCGCCTCGTCCGCCGCATCCCGGTCGGCGAGAGCGTGGTCGAGGCGATCCTGACGCTGGTCCGCTCCGGCCGGCCGGACCATTCCGAGATCGAGGAGGTGCGCCGGCACGTCGCCTGGGGGCCCGGCCCGCGCGCCAGCCAGGCGCTGATGCTGGCGGCACGCGCCCGCGCCGTGCTCGACGGCCGCCTCAGCCCGTCGATCGACGACGTGGTGGCGCTGGCGCAGCCGATCCTGCGCCACCGCATGGCGCTCAGCTTCGCCGCGCGCGCCGACGGCGTCACCATCGGCGGCGTCATCGACCGCCTGACCGAACCGCTGCGCTAGGACCGCCCCCCGCGATGGCCGACGCCGCGACCCTGCGCCTGCGCCACCGTGCCGAGCAGGCGGCGGCCCGCCTGCCGCCCCTGCAGGTGGCGGCCGAGCGGGTGGCGGCGACCGTCGTCCAGGGCGTCCACGGGCGGCGGCGCGTCGGCCAGGGCGACGCCTTCTGGCAGTACCGCCACTTCGAGTTCGGCGACGCCGCCACCGCCGTCGACTGGCGCCAGTCGGCGCGCAGCCAGCGCCTGTTCGTGCGCCAGAACGAGTGGGAGGCGGCGCAGAGCGTCTGGCTGTGGCGCGACGCCTCGCCGTCGATGGCGTGGGGCAGCGATGCCGGCCTGCCGACCAAGCTCGACCGGGCCGAGCTGCTGCTGGTGGCGCTGGCCGCCCTGCTCGCCCGCGCCGGCGAGCGGGTGGCGCTGCTCGGCGGCGGCCAGCGGCCGGTCGCCGGCCGCTTCGCGGTCGAGCGCATCACCCAGCAGGTCGCCGACCGCCGCCAGCAACTGGCCGGCCTGCCGGCGATCGAGCCGCTGCCGCGGCACGCCCGCACGGTCCTGATCGGCGACTTCCTGGCGCCGCTCGCCGAGGTCGACCCGATCGTCCGCCGGCTCGCCGGCGCCGGCCTGCGCGGCCATCTCGTCCAGATCGTCGACCCGGCCGAGGCGACCCTGCCGTTCGCCGGCCGGGTGCGCTTCGAAGGGCTGGAGCAGGAGGGGAACCTGCTGCTCGCCCGGGTCGAGACGGTGCGCGACGCCTATGTCGAGCGGATGCGGGCCCACACTGCCGGCCTCGGCGACATCGCGCGCGCCGCCGGCTGGACCCACATCGTCCACCACACCGACCAGCCGCCGCAGGCGGCACTGCTCGCCCTCTTCCAGGCCCTCACCCAGCGGGTCGGGCCGTGACGGGCCGGCCCCCCGTCCTCCGCGCGCCGGGGAGCGCCCGGCCATGCTGACGCTGGGCGCGCTCGCCTTCGCCGCCCCCTGGGCGCTGGCCGGCCTTGCCGCGCTGCCGGTCCTGTGGTGGCTGCTGCGAGTGACGCCGCCGGCGCCGCGGCGGGTCGCCTTCCCGGCGATCCGGCTGCTGCTCGACCTGCGGCCGCGGGAGGAGACGCCCGCCAAGACGCCGCTCTGGCTCATCCTGCTGCGCATGCTCCTGGCGGCGCTGGCGATCGTGGCGCTGGCGCAGCCGCTCCTCAACCCGCAGGCCGGCCTCACCGGCAGCGGCCCCCTGGTGCTGGTCGTCGACGACGGCTGGGCGGCGGCCCGCCACTGGCGCGAGCGGCAGGCGGCGATGGCCGACGTCATCGACCGCGCCGAGCGCGCCGGGCGGCGGGTGCTGCTACTGACGACGGCCCCCCTGCCGGGCGGCGAGCCGCCGCGCCCGGCCGAGCCGATGCGCGCCGCCGACGCCCGTCTCGCCGCCCAGGCCCTGGCGCCGCGCCCGTGGCCGGTCGACCGCGCGGCCGCGACCGAGCGGGTGGCGGCCCTGCGGCTCGACGGCTCGGCCAATGTCGTCTGGCTCGCCGACGGCCTCGACGGGCCGGGGGCGGCCGCCTTCGGCGAGCGCCTGCAACGGCTGGGCGGCCTCCAGATCCTGCTCGACGAGCCGGGTCGCCTCGCCCGGCTGGCGCTGCCGCCGCGGACCGAGGCGGGCGAACTCATGGTCCCGGTGCGGCGCGCGACCGACATCGGCGAGGACCGGCTCTTCGTCCGCGCGACGGCCGAGGACGGCCGCCTGCTCGCCCGCGAGGAAGCGGTGCTGGCGCCGGGCCGGCGCGCGGCCGAGGTCCGGCTCGACCTGCCGCTCGAACTGCGCAACCGCATCCACCGCGTCGAGATCGAGGGCGAGAACGCGGTCGGCGGCACGGTGCTGGTCGACGAGCGCTGGCGCCGGCGGCCGGTCGGCGTCGCCTTCGCCGGCACCCTCGACGCCAGCCAACCGCTGCTCAGCGACCTCCACTACCTCCAGCGCGCGCTCCAGCCCTTCGCCGAGGTGCGGATCGGCCCGGTGGCCGAGCTGCTGCGCCGCGAACTGGCGGTGATCGCGCTGCCCGACAGCGCCCAGCCGACGCCGCAGGACCAGCAGCGGCTGCAGCGCTGGATCGAGGAGGGCGGCGTGCTGCTGCGCTTCGCCGGCCCCACCCTCGCCCAGAACCCGGACCCGCTGGTGCCGGTGACGCTGCGCCGCGGCGACCGCCAGCTCGGCGGCGCGCTCTCCTGGTCGAGGCCGGCGCCGCTCGCGGAGTTCGATGCCGCCAGCCCCTTCGCCGGCATCCCGGTGCCGAAGGACGTCACCGTCGAGCGCCAGGTGCTGGCGGAACCTGCCCTCGACCTCAACCAGAAGAGCTGGGCCAAGCTCGCCGACGGCACGCCGATCGTCACCGGCGAGCAGCGCGGCCGCGGCTGGCTGGCGCTCGTCCACACCACCGCCAACACCGAATGGTCGAACCTCGCCCTCTCCGGCCTCTTCGTCGCCATGCTGCAGCGGGTGGTGGCGATGAGCGAGGGCGTCGCCTCGACCGTTGCGGACGGCGTGCTGCCGCCCCTCGAACTGCTCGACGGCTTCGCCCGGCCGCAGGCCGCCGCCGCCGCGGCGACGGCGATCCCGGCCGGCGCCTTCGCCGCCACCGTGGTCGGCCCGCGCCATCCGCCCGGGTTCTACGGCACCCAGCAGTCGCGGCGCGCCCTCAACCTGACCCAGTCGGTGACCGAGATCGCGCCCCTGGCCGCGCTCCCGGCCGGCGCCCAGGTCGGGCGCTACGGCGGCGCCACCGAGATCGCGCTCCGCCCCTGGCTGCTGGTCGCGGCCTTCCTGCTGGCGCTGGTCGACCTCGTCATCGGCTACGCCCTGCGCGGGCTGCTGCGGCCGGGCCGGCTGCGCCCGGCGACGGCGGCCGCCGTCCTGGCCGGCCTCGTCGCCGCCGGCGCCCCCGGCGAGGGTGCGGCCCAGCGCCTCTCCGGCGACGAGTTCGCGCTCCGCGCCACGACCGAGACGCGGCTCGCCTCGGTGCGCACCGGCAACCCGGCCGTCGACGCGACCAGCCGGGCCGGCCTCGGCGGCCTCAGCACCGTGCTGTCGCGGCGGACCTCGATCGAGGCGGCCGAGCCGATGGAGGTCGACCTGGAGCGCGACGAGCTCGCCTTCTTCCCGCTCCTCTACTGGCCGGTGACGGCCGAGCAGCCGGCCCTGTCGCCGCAGGCGGTGGTGCGGGTCAACACCTTCCTCAAGAACGGCGGCACCATCCTCTTCGACACCCAGGACCAGGGCATGGGCGCGGCCTCCGCCGTCACCGGCGGCGGCATGCGGCGCCTGCGCCAGCTCGCCCAGGGACTGCAGATCGGCACGCTGGCCCCGGTCCCGCCGGACCATGTCCTGACCAAGGCCTTCTACCTGATGCAGGACTTCCCCGGCCGCTTCGCCGGCGGCCAGCTCTGGGTCGAGCAGATCGACGAGCGGGTGAACGACGGCGTCGCCTCGGTCATCATCGGCAGCAACGACTGGGCCGCCGCCTGGGCGGTCGACCCCGCCGGCCGCGCCAGCCACGCCGTGGTGCCGGGCGGCGAGCGCCAGCGCGAGATGGCCTACCGCTTCGGCGTCAACCTCGTGACCTATGCCCTGACCGGCAACTACAAGGCCGACCAGGTGCATGTCCCGGCCATCCTGGAGCGGCTCGGCCAATGAGCCAGTGGACCGTCGCCTTCACCCCGCTGGTGCCCTGGTGGCTGCTGGCGACGCTGGCCGGCCTCGCCCTGCCGCTCGTCGCCTTCGGCCTCGTCCGCCGCGCCCGCGGGCTCGGCTGGCGGACGGCGGCGATGGCGGTGCTGCTCGGGGCGCTCGCCAACCCGGCGCTGGTCGAGGAGGAGCGCCAGCCGCAACGCGACGTCGCGGTGATGGTGATCGACGAATCGCCGAGCCAGCGGATCGGCGACCGCATGCAGCGCGCCGAGGCCGCCCAGGCGGCGATCGCCGACCGCGCCCGCGCCATTCCCAACCTCGACCTGCGCATCGTCCGCGCCGGCGCCCCGGCCGACGACGCCGACCCGGCGGCCGACGACGGCACCCGCCTCTTCGGGGCACTCGCCCAGGCCGTCTCCGACGTGCCGCGGCAGCGGCTGGCGGGGGCGGTGCTGGTCACCGACGGCCAGGTCCACGACGTCCCCGAGGACCCGTCCCACCCGCTCTTCGGGATGCCGATCCACAGCGTGCTGACGGGCGAGCGCGACGAGGGCGACCGCCGTCTCGTCGTCGAGCAGACGCCGAGCTTCGGCCTCGTCGGCAAGACAGTGCGGGTCGTCCTCCGGGTCGAGGACCTGCCGGGCGCCGCCGGCGGCCAGGGCCGGGTGGTGATCCGCAAGGACGGCGGCCGGCCGGAGGCGCATCTGGTGCCGCTCGGCACGTCGCACGCCATCGACCTCACGCTCGACCATGGCGGCCCGACCGTCTTCGAGATCGTCGCCGACCCGGGCCCGCGCGAGCTGACGCTCGACAACAACCGCAGCGCCTTCGTCGTCAACGGCGTCCGCGACCGGCTGCGGGTGCTGCTGGTCTCGGGCGAGCCGCACCCGGGCGAGCGGACCTGGCGCAACATCCTGAAGTCCGACCCCTCGGTCGACCTCGTCCACTTCACCATCCTGCGGCCGCCCGAGAAGCAGGACGGCACGCCGGTGCGCGAGCTGTCGCTGATCGCCTTCCCGATCCGCGAGCTCTTCGACCTCAAGCTCAACGAGTTCGACCTCATCATCTTCGACCGCTACCGGCGGCGCGGGATCCTGCCGCAGCTCTATCTCGAGAACATCGCCAACTATGTCCGCCGCGGCGGCGGCCTCCTGGAGGCGGGTGGCGCCGTCGGCAACGCCGCCCTCAGCCTCAACCGCACGCCGCTCGGCCAGGTGCTGCCGGGCGAGCCGACGGGCATCGTCCACGAGCTCGGCTACCGCCCGCGCGTCACGCCGATGGGCGAGCGCCATCCCGTCACGGCCGAACTGCCGGGCAACGAGGCCGGCGAACCGCGCTGGGGCCGCTGGTTCCGCCAGGCGTCGATGCAGGCCCGCGGCGGTGCGGTGCTGATGAGCGGCGTCGGCGCCGATCCGCTGCTCATCCTCGACCGGGTCGGCGAGGGCCGGGTCGCCCAGGTGTCGAGCGACCATATCTGGCTGTGGGCGCGCGGCTTCGAGGGCGGCGGCCCGCAGGCCGAGCTGCTGCGCCGCCTCGCCTACTGGCTGATGAAGGAGCCGGACCTCGAGGAACAGGACCTGCGCGCCCGCATCGACGGCCGCCGCCTCGTCGTCGAGCGCCGGGCGCTCGACCCGCGCGACACGCCGGTGACGATCACCCCGCCCACCGGCCCGGCGCGAACGGTGCGGCTGGAGGATGTCGGCGGCGGCCGCCAGACGGTGGCCATGCCGATCCGCGAGAGCGGCCTCTACACCGTCAGCGACGGCGAGCGCACGGCGCTGGCGGCGGCGGGCGCCCTCAACCCGCGCGAGCTGACCGACGTGCGCAGCCTGCCCGACCTGCTGCGGCCGGTCGCCGCGGCGACCGGCGGCGGCATCTTCCACATCGCCCGCGAGGGCATCCCCGAGCCGCGCCGCGTCCGCTCCGGCCGCACCTTCGCCGGCAGCGACTGGTTCGGCTTCCGCGCCAACGCCGACTATGTCGTGACCGGCATCCGCGACGCCGCCCTGCTGCCGGCGATCGTCGTCATGGCCCTGGCGCTCGGCGCCCTCATGCTCGCCTGGCGGCGGGAAGGGCGGTAGCCGGGGGGACGGCGCTGCCGCGCGCGGCCCCTGGCCGAAGATCCGGCCGCCCCGAGGCCGGCGTCTACCCCGCCCGGAGCACCTGCCGGATGTAGTCCCGCTCGCTCTCGTAGACCTGTCGCATCGTCGCCAGAAAGGCTTCCGCGAGACGGCTCCGGGGGCGGCGCGGGGGCACCAGGATCGAACTGCGGAAGACGACGCGGGGTTCGAAGCGCCGCACCACGAGGCCGCGATGGGCGAAGTCGCGGAGCGCGATCGGGTTGACGATACTGACGCCCAGGCCTTCCGCCACCAGCGTGCAGAGGGTCGCGCTGTACTGCGTCTCGAGCGACATGACGCGGGCGATGCCGCGACGCTCGAAGAGACGGTCGATCTGGCCGCGGACGTCGTCGTCGAGCGGCAGCGAGATGAAGTCGAGCCCCTCCAGGTGGTGCGGGCGGATGGTGCGCAGCCTGGCCAGCGGATGGCCGGCCGGCAGGGCGCAGACACCCTCCAGCACCGCGAACGGCTCGGCGTCGAGCCCCGCCATGCCGGCGATGTTGGAGGCGATGCCGATGTCGCACTGCTGGGCCTCCGTCCACTGGATGACGGTCGGGGAGCCGCGGAGCTGCAGCGAAATCGTCACCTGCGGATGGGACTGCCGGAAGGCCCGGATCGCCCGCGGCAGAAACCCGTAGCCCAGCGCCGGCACGGTCGCGATGCGCAGGCGCCCCTGCTTGAAGGCCTTGATGTCGCTGGCCGCGTGCAGCAACCGCCGCAACCCGCTGTAGGACCGCTCGACCTCGGCATGGAAGGCGCTGCCGTCGGCGGTCGTCAGGAGCCGCCCCGAGCGCCGCTCGAACAGCGCGAACCCGATCGTCTCCTCCAGTTGGGCGATGAGGCGGCTGACATTCGGCTGGGAGATGCCGAGCACGGCGGCGGCGGCCGTCATGGACCCGCATTCCATGACCGCACGGAACGCGTCGATCTGCCGAAGGTTCACGCCGGTCCGCCCATATCGTTCATGAATAGCCAGCTCATGAATTGATATTTGACCAAATGCCGCGCGAGCGTCCAGCCTGCTGCCGGCTGATCGGCGGATCGGCCCTGCGGGAGGTGGCATGATCGGCGACATCGTCTATCTGAACGGCCGTTTTGTGGAAAAGGACGACGCCAAGGTCAGCGTCTTCGACCATGGCTTCATTTATGGCGACGGGGCCTTCGAAGGACTGCAGATCGTCAACGGCCGCGTCTTCCTGCTGAAGGAGCACCTGAAGCGCCTTTACGATTCCGTGCGCTACCTCGGGTTCGAGATTCCAATGGCACCGGACGCATTCCGCGACGTCATCTGCGAGACGGCGCGCCGCAACGGCCTGGAGAACGGCTATGTCCGACCGATCGTGACCCGCGGCACCGGGCCGCTCGGCATCCGCAACATGGCCCAGCTCGGCGCCCCGACGGTGGTCGTGATGGCCCAGCACGAAAGCATCGAGAGCCGCCGGGAGAAGTGGAACCGCGGGATCACCGCCCAGGTCGTCTCGGTCCGCCGGATGGCCCCCGCCGCGTTCGATTCCCGCGCCAAGACCTGCAACTACATCAACAATATCCTCGCCTACCTGGAGGCGCAGGCGGCGGGCGCCGAGACGGCCCTCATGCTCGACGCCGAGGGCTATGTCGCGGAGGCCTACAGCAGCAACGTCTTCGTGGTGAAGGACGGCACCGTCGCCACCCCGGCGCTGGGCCACATCCTGGGCGGCATCACCCGCGCCACCCTGCTCGGCCTGTGCCGCGCCGAGGGCATTCCGGCCGTCGAGGGCCGCCTCACCACCTACGACCTGCTGACGGCGGACGAGGTGTTCGAGTGCGGCACCATGGCCGAAGTGCGGCCCCTGGTGCGCATCAACGGACGCACCATCGGCCCTGGCACGCCGGGGCCGATGGCGCGGCGCCTGCACCGCTGCCTGCGCGAGATGATGGAATCGGGACAGCACGGGGAGCCGATCGCGACCGCCTGAAGGAGCCGCGACGGGAAGAGGATCGCGTCCACACAGACATCACGGAGACGGCAAATGCGACTGTCACTTCCGACCCGTTCGGCCATCCTGGCCGCCGCAGTGGCGGCGGGCCTCGCCCTTTCCGCCGGCCCGGCCGCCGCCCAGAAGGTGGTGCGCGTCGGCATCCACGGCGCCGACATCGGCTCGCTCGACCCGCACATGTCGGCGCAGACGATCGACAACGTCATCCACGCCTGGATCTATGGCGGCCTCGTCCGCTTCCCCGCGGGCACCATCGACCCGTCGCGGATCGAGCCGGACATCGCCCAGTCCTGGACCAAGAGCGCCGACGGGCTGGTCTGGACCTTCACGCTGCGGCCGGGCGTCAAGTTCCATGGCGGCTACGGCGAGGTGACGGCCGACGACGTCGTCTACTCCCTGCAACGGGCCGGCAATCCCAAGACCTCCGCCTTCGCCAGCGACTTCAAGTCCTTCGACAAGGTCGAGGCCGTCGATCCGCGCACCGTGCGCATCACCCTGAAGACGCCGGTGCCGTCGCTGCTCGGCCTCGTCACCGCCCAGCGCGGCGGCTACGTCATCAGCCGCAAGGCCGACCAGGAAGCGGCCGGGCAGTACACGTCCAAGGCCATCGGCACCGGCCCCTTCCAGCTCGAGGAGTACCGCGCCAAGCAGTTCGTGGCGCTCACCGCCAACCCCGACTATTTCCGCGGCAAGCCCAAGGTCGACCGCGTCCTCTACCGCTTCATCCCGGCGAACGAGAGCCGCGACCTCGCCTTCCGCTCGGGCGAGCTCGACCTCTTCTACGGCCGCAAGGACCAGCGCTGGGTCGACCGCATGAAGTCCACGCCCGGCCTCGCCATCGAGGTCTTCGGGCCGGGCGAGCTGCGGCTCATCAACCTCAACACCACGATGAAGCCGTTCGACGACATCCGCGTCCGCCGCGCGGTCGCGCACGCGATCAACCGGGCCGACTTCGTCAAGTTCGTCGGCGCCGACGTGGTCAGCCCCAACCCCTCGGTCGTGCCGCTCGGCTATCTCGGCTACACCGACCAGGTCGAGCGCTTCGCCTACGACCCGGAGAAGTCGAAGCAGCTCCTGAAGGAGGCCGGCTACCCCAACGGCATCACCATCAAGGTGCTGGGGTCGAACCGTTCCTTCGTCGAGCCCTACCAGCTCCTCCAGGCCCAGCTCGCCAAGGCCGGGATCACCATGGAGCTGCAGCTCATCGAGCATACGGCCTGGCATGCCCAGATCCGCCAGAACCTGAGCGCCATGGTCGTCTATACCGCCGCCCGCTTCCCGGTCGCCGACATCTTCCTCACCCAGTTCTTCCATTCGGCGAGCGCGCCCGGCAAGCCGACGGCCGTCACCAACTTCAGCCATTGCGACGTCGCCGACCGCGAGATCGACGCCGCGCGCGTCGAGCAGGATCCCAAGCGGCAGCTCGAGCTGTGGCACCAGGCGCAGCAGAAGATCATCGCCAACGTCTGCGCCGTCCCGCTCTTCGACGAGGACCAGGTCTGGGGCCGCAGCACGAAGCTCGAGTTCGGCCATGAGCTGAAGGCGTCGATCAGCTTCGGCCCGATGCTGACGGAACAGACGACGCTGAAGTAGCGCCGGCAGGGACCCACGAGAAGAACACCACGATGCTGGCCTTCGTCGCCAAGCGGCTGCTGCTGGCCGTGCCGACCATGCTGCTGGCCGCGTCGGCGGTGTTCTTCCTCGCCCGCATCCTGCCGGGCGACCCGGCACTCGCCATCCTGGGCGAGTCCGCGAGCGAGCAGGCGATCGTCGCCATGCGGGCGCGGCTCGGGCTCGACCAGCCGCTCCTCGTGCAGTACGGGATCTTCCTCGGCGACCTCCTGCGCTTCGACCTCGGGCGCTCCATGCTCTCGGGACACGCCGTCACGGCCGAGGTGGCGGAGGTGCTCCCCTACACCATCGAGCTGACCGTCTTCGCCATCGCCTTCGGGCTGCTGCTCGGCGTTCCGATCGGCATCGCCGCCTCGCTGGCGCGCAACCGGCTGCCCGACTACCTGTCGCGCTTCGGGTCGCTGGTCGGACTGTCCTGCCCGCCCTTCTTCCTCGGCATCTGCCTCCTGCTCGTCTTCGCCATCCACCTGCCGCTCTTTCCGGTGATCAGCGCCCCCGACGCCGGCGGCGGCGGCCGCGTCCAGGCACTGATCCTGCCCGGCGTCACCCTCGGCATCATCTTCCTCGCCTTCGTCGCCCGCTCCTCGCGCGCCGCCATGCTGGAGGTGCTGCCGGAGGCCTATGTCCGCACCGCGCGGATGAAGGGGCTGTCGGAGCGGGCGGTGATCTTCCGCCACGCCTGCCGCAACGCCTTGCTGCCGATCGTCACCGTGGCCGGGCTCTATTTCGGCATTCTGATGGGCAACGCGGTGGTGACCGAGATCGTCTTCACCCGCCCCGGCCTGGGCAAGCTCATCATCGGCGCCCTCAACTCCCGCGACTACGTCATGCTGCAGGGCCTGACCATCGTCTACTGCTTCATCGTCGTGCTGGTGAACCTGGCGACCGACCTCGTCTACGGTCTGGTCGATCCGCGGGTGAAGGTGCGATGAGCACGCTCGCCGCGGCGATCGCGGTCGTTGCGCCCAACCGGGCTGCGGCCTGGGCCTTCGCCGGTCTCCTGGCGATCTGTGCACTCGCCCTGACGGCTCCTCTCGTCGCGCCCTACGGCCCGGCCGACCAGGATCTGCTGCAGCGGCTGGAGGGGCCGTCGGCCGCGCATTGGTTCGGCACCGACAACTACGGCCGCGACATCCTCTCGCGCATCCTGTGGGGGGCCCGCATCTCGCTGCTGGTGGGGCTCGGCGCGACCCTGGTCGGAATGGCGGTCGGCGGCGCGCTCGGCATCTGGGCCGGCTTCAAGGGCGGGCTGGTCGACCTCGCGGTGTCGCGGTTGATCGACGTCCTGCTCTCCTTCCCGAGCCTGATCCTCTGCCTCCTCATCGTCTCGCTGGTCGGGCCGGGGGTGCCGGAACTGGTGGCGGCCATCGCCGTGTCGCTGGTGCCGAAGTTCGCACGCGTCGCGCGGTCTTCCGCGATCGCCGTCAGCCACCGCGAGTTCGTCGACGCCTGCCGCACCGTCGGCGGGTCGGACCTGCGCATCATGGCGCAGCACATCGCCCCCAACACGATCGGCGAACTCACCGTCATGGCGTCCCTGTGGACCGCGAACGCGGTGCTGATCGAGGCCTCGCTCAGCTTCCTCGGCCTCGGCGTGCGGCCACCCACCCCGACGCTCGGCGGCATGATGCTGGAGGGGCTGAACCTGCTGCACGATGCGCCCTGGCTGACGCTCTTCCCGGGCCTCGTGATCCTCGTCATGGTGCTGCTGCTCAACCTGGTCGGCGACCGCCTGCGCGACGCCGTCGACCCCCGCCTGCGCGAGGTCTGAGACCATGGCGGCGAGCGAACCGCTGCTGCGGGTCGAGGGTCTGGGTGTGGCGGTGCGCCGGCGCGGCGGCGACCTGCCGATCCTGCAGGATGTCCGCTTCGACCTGGCAGCCGACGAGACGCTGGCCATCGTCGGCGAATCCGGCAGCGGCAAGAGTATGCTGGCGCTCGCGATCACCCGGCTGCTGGACCCGCCCCAGGCCTATGCCGTGACCGGCCGGGTGCGCTTCCGCGGCGAAGAACTGCTGGCCCTGCCGCCGGCGGCGATGCGGCGGGTGCGCGGCGGCGGCATCGCCGTCGTCTTCCAGGAGGCGCTCAACGCCCTCAACCCGGTCCTCACCGTCGGCCGCCAGCTCGAGGAGACGATCCGCCAGCGCGACGGCGTCGACGCCGCGGCGGCGCGGCGCGAGGCGGTGCGGCTGCTCGACGAGGTGCGAATCCCCTCGCCCGAGCGCCGGCTCGACGACTATCCGCACCAGCTCTCGGGCGGGATGCGGCAGCGGGTGATGATCGCCATCGCGCTCGCCTGCCGCCCGGCGCTCATCATCGCCGACGAGCCCACCACCAGCCTCGACGTCACCATCCAGTCGCAGATCCTGGCGCTGCTGCGCGACCTGCGCCGGCGCAACGGCATGTCGATGATCTTCATCAGCCACAACCTCGGCGCCGTCGCCGCCGTCGCCGACCGGGTCGCCGTCATGTACGCGGGCCAGATGGCGGAGCTGTCGGCCGCCGACGCGCTCTTCCGGGCGCCGGCCCATCCCTATGCCCGCGCGCTCCTGGCGACAACGCCCAGGGTCGACCGGCCGAGCGTGCTCGCGGCCATCGCCGGCCAGGTGCCGCGCTTCGACGCCCTGCCGCCCGGCTGCCGCTTCGAGCCGCGCTGCCCGCTCGCAGACGCGGACTGCCGTGCCGCCGTGCCGGACATCCGCGTCGCCGGCGACGGGCGGCAGGTGCGCTGCATCCGCCCGCTCGCCTGAAGGTCGCCGCCGATGTCCCCGATCCTCGAGGTCCGCGGCCTCCGCAAGTCCTTCCCCGTGGCGGGCCGCTTCGGCTTCGGGCCGGTCCCGGCCGTGCACGCCATCGACGGCGTCAGCTTCACCGTCGCGGCGGGGGAGAATTTCGGCCTGGTCGGCGAATCCGGCTGCGGCAAGTCGACGGTGGCGCGCTGCATCGTCGGCCTGATCCCGCCCGACGCGGGCGAGATCCGGGTCGCCGGCGCGACCGTGACCGGCAGCCGCGGACGCAAGGCAGTGGGGCTGCACCGCAGCGTGCAGATGGTCTTCCAGGACCCGTTCGCCTCGCTCAATCCGCGGCTCACCATCGGCACCACCCTGGCCGAGCCGCTGGTCATTGCGGGCGGCCTGTCGCGGGCGGCGGTCCGCGCCCGCGTCGCCGAACTCCTGGAGGCGGTCGGCCTGCCCGCGGCAGCGGCGGCCAAGTTCCCGCACGAGTTCTCGGGCGGGCAGCGGCAGCGCATCTCGATCGCCCGCGCGCTGGCACTGAGGCCGCCCCTCATCGTCGCCGACGAGCCGGTGTCGGCGCTCGACGTCTCGGTCCAGGCGCAGATCCTGCTGCTGCTGGAGGCGCTGCGCGCCGCGCACAATCTCGGCATCCTCTTCATCTCCCACGACCTCGGCGTGGTCCGGAACTTCTGCCGCCGGGTCGCCGTCATGTATCTCGGCCGCATCGTCGAGGAGGGACCGGTCGAGCGGGTCTTCCAGGCGCCGCGCCACCCCTACACGGTGGCGCTGCGGGACTCCTCCCTGCCGCCCGACCCGAGTGCCCGCGACCGGCTCGCCCGCATCGAGGGCGAGATGCCGTCCGCCATCGATCCGCCCAAGGGCTGCCACTTCCATCCCCGCTGCCCGCACCGGATGCCGGTCTGCGCCCTCGAAGCGCCGGCCTGGGCCGCCGACGCCGAGGGCGGCGTCGCCTGCCACCTGCACCCGCCCGCGCCCATCGCCCCCAGCCTCCGAGGGACCTGAGATGTATCCCGATCCGAGCTCCCGTTCCGCCGGCCTCTTCGCCCGCGCCTGCGAGGTCATGCCGGGGGGCAACACCCGCCTCGCCGTCTACCAGGCGCCCTACCCGATCTTCGTCGCCCGGGCCGCCGGCTGCCGCGTCACCGACGTCGACGGCGTCGAGCGGGTCGACTTCATCAACAACCAGTCGGCGCTCGTCCACGGCCACTGCTTCCAGCCCGCCATGGCCGCCGCCGCCGCCCAGCTTCAGCGCGGCACCTGCTTCTCGGGCCCGACCGAGGCGGAGCTGGAACTGGCGGAGGCGCTGCAGGCCCGCGTCCCCGGCTTCGAGCGCATGCGCTTCACCAATTCCGGCACCGAGGCGGTGATGCTGGCGGTCAAGGCCGCCCGCGCCTTCACCGGACGCCACCGGATCGCCAAGTGCGAGGGCGCCTACCATGGCTCCTACGACTTCGTGGAGGCCGCGCGCGGCAGCTCGCCCGCCAACTGGGGTGACCCCAAGGCGCCGGCCGCCGTCCCCTACACCAAGGGGACGCCGCCCGCGGTCGGCGCCCTGACGGTGGTGCTGCCCTACAACGACGCCGAGGCGGCGGCCGCGATCCTGGAGCGGGAGGCGGACTCCCTCGCCGCCGTCATCGTCGAACCGGTGGCCAACCGTCCCGGCATGATCCCGGCGACGCCGGAGTTCCTAGCGATGCTGCGCGCGTTCACCCGCCGCACCGGCATCCCGCTCGTCTTCGACGAGATCATCTCGTTCCGCGTCGGGCATGCCGGGGCGCAGGGCGGCTACGGCATCGTTCCGGACATGACGACGCTCGGCAAGCTGATCGGCGGCGGCTTCCCCGTGGGCGCGGTCGCCGGGCGCGCCGACATCATGGGGGTCTTCGACCAGCGCAAGGGCGCCCCGGCGGTGCCGCACACCGGCACCTTCAACGCCAACCCGGTCTCGATGGTGGCCGGGCTGGAGACGGTCCGGGCCTTCGACGCCGCCGCCGTCGACCGGATCAACGCCCGCGGCAGCGCCATCCGCACCGCGATCGACCGGCTCTTCGCCGAGGCGGGCATCCCCGGCCAGGCGTCCGGCGCGGGCTCGCTCTTCCGCATCCACTTCACCGACCGCCCGCTCGTCGATTACCGCTCGGCCTATCCGACCCCGGCCGGCCAGACGGCGGTGGCGGGCCTGCACCGGGCGCTCATCAACCGTGGCGTCATGCTGTCTGCCAACTGCAGCGGCAACGTCTCGACCGTCGTCGGCGACGCCGAGGTCGACCAGTTCCTGGACGCCGTCCGCGCCTGCCTGGCGGAGATCGCCGTGCCGGCGTAGGGCCCCGCCACGGCCGGTCAGCGCTCGGCGTCGACCGCGCGCCAGTCCTGGGTCATCCCGTCGAGCCGGCGCTTGAGGTCGGCCGGCAGCGGACCGGCGGCGGCGGCGGCAAGATTGTCGGCGAGCTGACCCGGCCGGCTGGCGCCGATGATGGGCGCGGTCACGGCGGGGTTGGAGAGAACCCAGCGCAGCGCCAACGTCACCAGGCTCGTCCCCGCCTCCGCCGCGACCGACTTCAGGCGCTCGATCGTCTCGAACTTCGCCTCGTCCCAGTAGCGCTGCTGGTAGCGCTGGCCGGCCGAGCCGAGCATGAAGCGGGTGCCGGCCGGCGGCGGTGCCGCGCCGTCGTGCTTGCCGGTGAGCAGCCCGCCCGCCAGCGGGTTGTAGGGGATGACGGCGATCCCCTCCTCCTCGCACAGCGGCAGCAGGTCGCGCTCGAAGGGGCGGAACAGCAGGTTGTAGCGGGGCTGCACGGAATCGATCCGCGCCAGGTTGCGCAGCTCGCCGCGGCCGAGCGCGCGGGCGACCCTGTAGGCCGGCCAGTTGGAGACGCCGACATAGCGCGCCTTGCCGTCGCGGACGATCTGGTCGAGGGCCGCCAGCACCTCGTCGACCGGCGTCGCCGGGTCGTAGCTGTGGAGCTGGTAGAGATCGACATGGTCGGTGCCGAGGCGCCGCAACGATCCTTCGATCGCATCGAGGACGTGCTTGCGCGACGTGCCCTGGTCCCAGGGCTTGGCGCCCATCTGGCCGGCGCACTTGGTCGCGAGCACGAACTGGGACCGCCGACCCTTGAGCCAGCGCCCGACGATCTCCTCGGTCCGGCCGACCGTCGAGCGGTCGCCGCCAAGGGGGTAGACGTCGGCCGTGTCGAGGAAGTCGATGCCGCCCTCCGCGGCGGCATCGAGGATCGCGCGGCTCTCCGCCTCGTCGCACTGCAGCCCGAAGGTCATGGTGCCGAGACACAGCTGCGACACCTTGAGACCGGTGCGCCCGAACCGGATGTACTGCATCGCCTGGTGTCCTTTCGCCTGCGGCCACCGACATCGGCGGGGCGCCGATCCGGACAGTCCCACCTTCCCCGCCCGGGCGCGCTGCCCGAGGTTGCCGCCGATGCAGGCTACGACGCCGACGCCGTTCCGTCGCGCGGCGCCTTCTCCATGGACGGGCGGCGGTCCAGGCGCTGCGCCAGGCCGATCACCAGGGCCTGGGCGACGCAGAGCGGCGCCGCGAGCGAGCGCGAGAAGTTGAACTCCGCGTCGGGCACGATCAGCGAGGCGGTCGCCAGCTTGGCGAGCGGGCTCAGCAGGCTGTCGGTGATCGCGATGACCGGGACGCCGCGGCCGGCCGTGGTCTCGACGATGTCGACCACCTCCCTGGCGTAGAAACGAAAGCTCACCGCGACCAGCACCGAGGAACGGTCGATGACCTGCGCCTGCTCGGGTGCCAGCCCGGCCATGCCGTCGAGCAGCCGGGCGTCGACGCGCAGGTGCGCCAGCGCATAGCTCATGTAGCTGGCGACGATGTAGGCGCGAAGCTGGCCCGTCAGGAAGATCGTCCGGGCGCCGGCCAGAAGGTCGACCGCGCGTTCGAACTGCTCGGCATCGGTCTCCTCGGCGACCCGCTGCAGGGCGGCCATGTCGCTGAGGACGAGGTCGCGGAGATATTCGATGCTGCCGTCCGCCTTCAGGCCCACCTCCTTCTGCAGGGTGGCGATCCGGTCGGCGAGGTCGGGCGCGGCGTTCAGCAGCCGCGACTTGAAGACGCGCTGCATCTCGGCGAAGCCGGGATAGCCGAACTGCTGGGCGAAGCGGACCAGGATCGAGGGGTTGACGCCGATATCCTCGGCGATCCGCTTGGCCGAGTTCATGGCGATCACGTTCGGGTTCTGCACGACGAAGCGCGCCACCTCCTGCGCGCTCCGGCCCATCGACGCATGGCGAAGCGATATCTGGTGGATCAGCGTCTCGTAGGTCGCCGGCCGATCGGGCCTGTCATTGTCGTCCATCTGGAACTTCCATCGACCGCGGTGCCGGTGCGTGCCGCCGCACGCGCGAGCGGCGCGTTGGACCACGCCGCCCGCGATCGCACCAAGCCTGCTTCGGGTTTCGACTATAGGCGGGCCGCGACCGCCTCGCGGAACTTCTTCTGGCGCCGCCGCACCGGCAGGTCGGACATATCGGGCTGCAGTCGCTCGCGGACGGCGGCCGGCATCGCGAGCCCGCGCCAGTGATGGCAGGCGACGAGCGCGCCCGCCCCCGTCTCCTCCAGCCGGGGCGCGACCTGACTGCACTCGGACGTCGCGTGCGGGCAGCGGGTGTGGAAGTGGCAGCCGGGCGGCGGCGCCACCGGATTCGGCGGCTCGCCGGCCAGCGGTTCGACCGGCGGCCCCGCGGTGCTGCGGCCGACCGGCGCCGAGGCGATCAGTGCGTGCGTGTAGGGATGGCGGGCATTGCCGAAGAGCTCCGCGGTGCGCGCCACCTCGACGATCCGGCCGAGATACATGACGGCGACCCGGTCGGAAATGTGGCGGACGACGCCGAGGTCGTGGGAGATGAAGAGGAAGCTGAGCTGGAACTGCCGCTGGAGATCCATGAGCAGGTTGATGATCTGCGCCTGGATCGAGACGTCGAGCGCCGAAACCGGCTCGTCGCAGACCAGCAGGCGCGGGCGCGAGGCGAGCGCGCGGGCGATGCCGATGCGCTGCCGCTGCCCGCCGCTGAACTGGTGGGGGTAGCGCTCGGCATGCTCCTGCTGCAGGCCGACGAGGCGCAGCAGTTCGGCCGCCCGGCCTTCCGGATCGCCGCTCTCCGGCCCGCCATGCAGCCGCACCGGCTCGGCCAGCGCCTCGCCGACGGTCATCCGCGGGTTGAGCGACGTATAGGGGTCCTGGAAGACCAGCTGCATCCCGGCGCGCTTGCGGCGCAGCGCCTCGCCGGACAGCCGGGCGAGGTCGTCGCCCTCGACCCGGACCGCGCCGGCGGAGGGTTCGAGCAGGCGCAGCGCCAGCCGTCCCACCGTCGTCTTGCCGCAGCCGCTCTCCCCGACGAGCGCCAGGGTCTCGCCGGCGGCGACCGAGAACGACACGCCGTCCACCGCACGCACCGTCAGCTTGCGGCGGAACAGGCCACGGCCGATCGAGAAATGCCGTACCAGGTTCTCGACCTCGAGAACCGGGGTCGCATCCGCGGGTGGGCGCTGCACTAGACGGTCTCCACGTCTTCGATCGGAAGGCGCCAGCACGCCGCGAGGTGTCCTGCCGCGATCTCGCGCAGCGGCGGCGGCTCCTCCTCGCATCTGGCCACCGCGAACGGACAGCGCGGATGGAACCGGCAGCCGACCGGCATGTTCCCGGGCGACGGCACGGTGCCGGGAATGGCGGACAGCCGTTCGGCCGCCGTGCCGAGTTCCGGGATCGAGCACAGCAGGCCGATCGTGTAGGGATGCATGGCGTCTTCGAACAGCGCGCGGACCCGCGCGGTCTCGACCACCCGGCCGGCATACATCACGGCAACGCGGTCGGCCATCTCGGCGACGACGCCGAGGTCGTGGGTGATCAGCACGACCCCGGCCCCGGTGCTCTGGCGGATGTCCCGGAGCAGGTGGAGGATCTGCGCCTGCACCGTGACGTCCAGCGCCGTCGTCGGTTCGTCGGCGATGATGAGCGACGGCCGGCTCGCCAGCGCCATGGCGATCATCACGCGCTGGCGCATGCCGCCGGAGAGTTCGTGCGGATAGGCGTCGACGCGGGTCTCCGCGGCCGGGATGCGGACCAGCCGCAGCAGTTCGACGACCCGTGCCCGGGCGGCCGCCTCCGTCACCTTCTGGTGCGCCAGGATCGCCTCGCCGATCTGCCGGCCGACCGTGTAGACCGGATTGAGCGCGGTCATCGGCTCCTGGAAGATCATGGCGATGCGGTTGCCGCGGATCGCCTGCATCTCGCGCTCGGACTTCCCGCGCAGGTCCTCGCCCTCGAAGGTGATGTCGCCCTCGATCCGGCAGGTCGGAGGGTCGGCGGTCAGGCGCATCACCGCGAGGCTGAGCACGCTCTTGCCGCTGCCCGACTCCCCGACGATGCCCAGCGTCTCGCCAGGAGCCATCTCGAGCGAGACGCCGTCGACCGCGGTGACGTCGCCGCTGAAGGTCGCGAAGGTGACGCGCAGGTTCCGGATCGCGAGGAGCGGGGTCATGGATCAGCCCCGCAGCCGCGGATCGAGGGCGTCGCGGAGCGTGTCGCCCGCGAGGTTCAGCGCGAGGACCAGCAGCATGATGAGGGTCGACGGCAGGATCGCCAGATAGGGCGCGATGAAGAAGAACTGGAGCCCCTGCGATGCCATCTTGCCGAGTTCCGGCGTCGGCGGCTGCGCTCCGAGGCCGAGGAAGCTGAGCGCCGAGACGATCAGGATCACCTGCCCCACCCGCAGCGTGACGATGACGAGGATCGCCGAGAAGCAGTTCGGCAGCAGGTAGCGGAAGATCAGGTGGCCATGGCCGAACCCGATCGAACGGCCGGCCTCCATGTAGTTCATCCCCATGACCGAGAGCGCGGCGCTGCGCGCCACGCGGGCGGTTCCGGGAACCGTGGCGATCGACACGGCGATCACCGTCGCGAGAAACCCGGGGCCGACCACGGCCGCCAGGGCGAGGGCGACGAGAATCTCGGGGAACGACAGCAGCACGTCGATCATGCGCATGAGCAGCCCGTCGAGCCGGCGGAAATAGGCGGCGCCGATGCCGACCAGGACGCCGACGACGCTGCCCATCGCCACCGACGAGAGGCCGAGCGACAGGGTCAGCCGCAGGCCGTGCATCATGCGGCTCAGCGTGTCGCGCCCCTGCTCGTCGGTCCCCAGCAGATACTGGCCGCCGGGACCCTGCAGCGCGTTGCCGAGATCGATCTCGAACGGGTCGTGGGGCGCGATCCACGGCGCCAGCAGCGCGACGGCGAAGACGACGGCGAGGACGACGCTCGCGAACAGCGCGACCGGCTCGCGCACGAGCTGGAGGTACGGGCTCGTCCGATGCCGGGTCGGCCCGGCGGCGGGGGAAGACCGGCTAGCCAAGGCGGATCCTCGGGTCGAGCGCGGCGTAGAGCATGTCGACGCCGAGGTTGATGGTGATGAAGCCGAGCGACAGGCAGATGATGGCGCCCTGGGCGACCGGGAGGTCGTTGGAGAGGATCGCGCCGACGGCGAGGCGGCCGATCCCGGGCCAGGCGAACATCGTCTCGGTCACCACCGCGCCGCCGAGCAGGAAGCCGACCTGCAGGCCGATCAGCGTCACCACCGGGACGAGGGCGTTCCGGAGCCCGTGCCGGACGATCACCTTCGGCCACGAGAGCCCCTTGGCGCGGGCGGTCCGCACATGGTCGGCGCCGAGCGCCTCGATCACCGAGGTCCGGGTCACCCGCGCGATCGGACCGAGGATGATGCAGCCGAGCGTCAGCGCCGGCAGCAGGATCGACTGCCAGCCTTCCAGCGTCCACAAGGGCCCGCCGCGCCCGCTCGTCGGGAGGACCTGGAGCCAGAACCCGAACACCCAGATCAGCAGGATGCCGACGAAGAAGACCGGCATGGAGACACCGGCGACCGACACCAGCATCAGCATCCGGTCGAGCAGCCCGCCGCGATGGACGGCGGCCATGGTGCCGAGCGCGATCCCGAGCGGAACCGCCCAGAGCATGCACACCGCCATCAGCTCGACGGTCGGCGGCAGCGTCGCGGCAAGCTCCTCCACCACCTTGGCGTTGCTGATGAGCGAGCGGCCGAGATCGCCCTGCAGCACCTTGGCCAGGTAGATGAGGAACTGTTCGGGCAGCGGCCGGTTGAGCCCCAGCTCCTCGCGGATCGCTTCGATGACCTCGGCCGTCGCCATCGGCCCGGCCCGGATCGCGGCCGGGTCCGAGGGCACGACCTGCAGCAGCAGGAAGCCGATCAGCAGGACGCCGAGGAGGATCGGCGCGAAGAGCGACAGCCGGACGAGGAGGAACTGGATCATGCGGGAACCTCCCGCGCCGCCGCACCCTCCCTCATGCCGGCGCAGCGCCGGAAGAGGTCGACCACGGCTTCGATCTCGTCGCCGGACGTGTCCGGCCGGCAGACGAGCCGGTACTCGCCGCCGTCCTTGCGCAGCATCCGCAGCCCCGCGGCGCCGAGGCGGCCGGCAAGGCGGTCGTCGAGGTCGAGCAGCACCAGATTGGTCGCGACCGGGCGCGCCAGGGTGACGCCCGGGAACGCTCCGATCCGCTGCGCGAGCGTCCGGGCCGCCGCGTTGGCGCCGGCGGCGAGCCGGAGCCAGAGATCGTCCTGGAAATAGGCCAGCGCCTGCACCGCGGCGTAGCGCATCTTCGACGCGAGCTGGCCGGTACGGCGCTGCACCCGCGCGAGATCGGCGCCGAGCGCCGGGTCGAACACGACGACGAGTTCGGTCGACAGCCCGCCGTTCTTGGTGACGCCGAGCGACATGACGTCGACCCCGGCCCGCCAGGTGAGGTCCGCCGGCGTGCACCCCTCGGCCACCACGGCGTTCGCGAACCGGGCGCCGTCCATGTGCACCTTCAGCCCGAAGCGGGCGGCGATCGCCGACAGTCGCCGCACGTCCTCGACCGCGTAGGTCATGCCGTAGTCCGTCGACTGGCAGATCGAGAGCACGCTCGCCTGGACCAGGAACGGCTTGGCGGCAGCGGCCGCGAGGGCACGCTCCAGCAGCGAGGGAGCGATCTTCGTGTCGGGACCGCTCACCGGAACGAGCCGCGCGCCGCCGGTGAAGAACTCCGCCGCCCCGGCCTCCGAGAGGAGGATGTGGGCGGTGTCATGGCAGTAGATGCCGGTGAACGGCGGTGCCGAAAGCGCGAGGGAGAGGCCGTTGGCGGCCGTCCCGGTGCCGACCAGGGCGAAGGTCAGGTCATCGTGCGCGAAGGTCCGCTTCAGCAGGGTTTCGAGCGATCGCGTCGCGCCGTCGGCGCCGTAGGCCGGTGCGGCGTCGGCGTCGACACGCGCGATCGCGTCCAGGATTTCGGGAGCGGCTGCTCCGAGATTGTCGCTGTAGAGGTCCACGTCTCACCTCGCGGCGGCGGCGGTGTCGGTCATGCCGTGGCCCCGGCCTCGCGGCGGATGCGGTCGGCCATCCGCTCGCCGATCATCACCGTCGAAAGATGCGTGTTGGCGCGCACGATCGCGGGCATGATCGAGGCGTCGACGACGCGCAGGCGGTCGACGCCGATGACCCGGCAATCCGGCGTCACCACGCTGCGCGGGTCGTCGGCCGGCCCCATCCGGCACGTCCCCGTGGCATGCTGGCCGTCGCTCACCTGCTCCAGGAGCCAGGCGTCGATCGCGTCGTCGTCGGTCAGGGCATCGATGCCCTCCTCGCCGAAGCCGATGGTGATCCGGCTGGCGATCGCCTGGATCGGCGCGCTCGCGGCCAGCGCCATCAGGCGGCGCACGCCGTCGCGCATGCGCACGAGGTCGCGCTCGTCACCCAGCATGTTCTCGTCGATCTCGGGGTCGACATGCGGGTCGCGCGAGGAGATGCGGAGCGTGCCGCACGAGAAGGACTGCTGGACGGTCGCCCCGATGATCGCCTTGACCCCCTGGGCACCGGCATTCTCGTCGGCGGTGACCATGCGCATCATGCTGTCGCCCATCTGGTTGAGCGCCATCAGCTTCATGTCGTTGCGCCCGCCGCCGCACATGCCGGAGCTGTAGCGCACGGTGATGTTGGTGTGGCGCTCGTAGGGCGAGGCCGGCCGCGCCTCGGGCTTCAGCTCGAGCAGGAAGCCGGCGAGCGGGTGGTCCTGGAAGTTCAGGCCGACCGGCAGCACTTGCACCGGCGCGATGCCGAGGTCCGCCAGCAGGTCCGCCGGGCCGATGCCGGAGCGCATGAGGATCGTCGGCGTATGGCAGGCGCCGGCGCAGAGGATCACCTCGTCGCCCAGGATGCGCCGCCCCTCCTGCCCGTTGCCGGGGGCGAGCATGACGCCCTTCGCCGACGGTCGGTTGCCTTCCAGGATCAGCCGGTCGACCAGCGCGCCGGTCACGATCTCCAGGTTCGCGCGGCCGCGGATCGGTTCCAGATAGCCGTCGGCGCAGGAGACGCGCCGCTCGTCCGGCGTGTTGTTGATCGCATAGGGCGAGACGCCGGTGGCGTCCGGGGCGTTGTGATCGTCCGCCCAGCCATATCCGAGCCCGAGGGCGGCGGCGCAGACCGCCTTGTCGACCGCGCCCCAGCGCTCCTGCGGCGCGCGGCGGACCGGGATCGGGCCGCTGTCGCCATGCCAGGGGGCGTCGCCATAGTCGAGGTCGGTCTCGAGCCGGTTGAAGAAGGGCGCGACGTCGGCGCCCGACCAGCCGTCGCAGCCCGCCGCCGCCCAGAGGTCGAAGTCGTCGAGCATGCCGCGGATGGCGATCTGGCCATTGATGGCGGAACTGCCGCCGAGGATGCGGCCGCGCCAGTAGCGGCGCGGCTGCTGCCGCCGGGTCCGCCGGGCGAGCAGGTCCGGGAACTGGCAGAACTGCACGAACTTCTCGAGCCGGATCACGGCGCTCGGGTTCGGCGCGACCATTTCGAGCGGCCGGTCGGCCGTGCGCATGTCGGGGCCGGCCTCGACCAGGGTGACGCGGTTGGCGGCGTCTTCGGTGAGGCGGGCGGCCAGGGTCGCGCCGGCCGATCCCGAGCCGACGATGATGTAGTGCATCGCAGAATGTTCCCGCAGGAGTCGTGACTTGAAAGGCGAGGGCATGCCGGCGGCCGGAGCCGCGGCGGGGGGGGGTGCCCCCGCGGGGGCCCCCGGACCCGGGGGGGGTTGGGGGGAACAAGGCCGTGGTTAGCACGCCGCCCGAGATGGCCGTGGAGGTGGGGCCCCGCTCAAGGGCCCCGCCGGAGTGGGGCCGTGAATGGCGCGGGCTGGCGGGCGGCCGGCCCCGGGCCGCGGGAGTGTCCCGCGGCGCGGCCCCGATCACCTGGCGGCGATGTCGAGATCGAGGCCCTTGTAGAGCACGCGGCCGTAGATGCCGTGCGGCTTGGTCCCGGTCACCCGCTTGTTGGAGACGAGGAGCAGCCGCTCGTTCACCACCGGCAGCCACACCGCCGCGTCATAGACGCGCTTCTGCGCCTCGGAGAACAGCTTCGCCCGTTCGCCGGCCGTGGTCGCCGCCTTGCCGGCATCGATCAGACGGTCGGTCACCGGGTCCGAATAGTCCATCCGGTTCGGCGCCGGCCGCAGGTTGGACTTGAAGTAGAGCCCCAGGGCATCGCCGGCACTGAAGTAGTCGAAGCTCATGTAGTAGCCGTCGAAGTCGCTGCCGCGCAGTTTCGACCAGATGATGGTCGGGTCGTAGACCTGGACCCGGACATCGACGCCGATCTTCCGCCAGAAGCCCTGGACCGCCTCCCAGAGCTGCTGGGCCTGGCCCGGGAAGCTCAGCGCGAACAGCGAGAGCTTCTCGCCGTTCCGGTACCGGAAGCCGTCGTCCTTCAGCGTCCAGCCGGCCTTCTCGAGCCGCGCCGCCGCCGCCTGCGGATCGTAGCCGAGAACCTGGTCCGGCTGCTGGTAGTCGACGGTGTTCGGCGACACATAGGTCTGCAGGGGGTCGGCCGTGTTGAAGTAGACCGACTTCGCGATCTCCTTCTGGTCGACGGCCTGGACCAGGGCGCGCCGGACCTCGACATCCTCGAGCATCGGACGCGTCGTCTTGAAGCCGATATAGACGGTCTTCAGGCTGACCGGCGCCTCTTCGAGCCGAAGGGTGGGCGCCTTGGCGACGAGCTGGACCGACGCGCTCGGCATCGAGATGGTGAGGTCGCCCTGCCCGCTCGCCATGGTGGCGAACAGCGTGTTCGCCTGCGGCAGCACCTTCCAGACGAGCTTGTCGACATGGGCGGGGCCGCGATTCTGGTAGAAGGCGGGCCCCCAGCGGTAGCCGGGATGCTTGCGCATCACGAACTGGTTGCGCGGCTCCCAGTTCTCCCAGCAGAACGGGCCGGTGCCGTTCATGCCCTTGACGCCGAAATCCTTGCCCAGCGCCTCGACGTTCTTCTGGTCGACGATGAGCGAGAAGCTCTGGGTGAGCTGGTACAGCAGCTCGCTGAAGGGATGATTGAGCTCGTAGACGACGCGATGATCGCCGTCCGCACGGACCGCCTTGACGTCGCCCGCGCGCCACTTGAACGGCGCCTTGGTGGCGGGATCGATGATGCGGTTGATGGTGTAGACGACGTCGGCGGCGGTGAATTTCTTGCCGTCGCAGAAGGTGACGCCGTCCTGCAGGTCGAAGGTGTAGGTCAGGCCGTCGTCGGAGACCGTCCAGCTCTTGGCCAGACCCGGCTTGATCGTCTTCATGTCGAAGTCGAGCGTCACCAAGGTGTCCGACAGCATGTAGAGGACTTCGATGGCGGCGCCGGCAACCGACCGCTGCGGGTCGTAATTGTCGGAGTCGATCATCCGCAGAACGGTCAGCGTTTTCTCTTTTGCGTGCGCGACCGAACCCTGGCCCAGCGACATGGCCGCCGCCAGGCCGATCACTGCCAATCTCCCGAACGACTTCTCCATCGGACCCTCCCCCCGCTAGCCGACGGTCCCGATGGTGGGCACAGCCAATTGCGATTGTCAACGCATCGCAATTTATTTTGCATACCCGTGCGCGCAACCCGGCCCCCCCCCCGCCCCGGAGACGAATGCCGGGACGAATTCTCCCGGTCGCCCGATCCAGTCGGATCGGCGGGAGAAACGGCAGGACGTTCTCGATGATTTCAGCGCCGGGAGATGGCGGTGGTGGGCCCGGCAGGATTCGAACCTGCGACAACACCGTTATGAGCGGCGCGTTCTGACCGCTGAACTACGGGCCCCCGGCCGCCTTCGATCGACGCCGTTTTAGAGCACGATCGCCGGATCGGGGAAACGAAACCGGCGGCGGGCGGCCGGCTTCGGCCGATCGGGGCGGGCTCCCCCGTGCGGGGATCAGGCGTTGCGGTGGCGCTTCAGCACGTCGGCGAAGAAATCCTGCACCACCGGCAGCACCTTGGCGCCGTCGTGGGGGACGTTCGGCACGATGTCCTGGCGGACGGCGATGCCGTGCGCCTCGAAATTCTTCCGGAGCGCGGTGTTGCGCTCGATGCGCGTGCGCCCGGTGTCGTTGATCCCCTCCATGTAGTTGACGCTCCCCGGCTTGTAGTCGATCTCCCAGGTCTCGATGTCGGCGCCGCCGACGACCATCTGGACCGCCACCTGGCGCATCGCCTCGAGGTCGAGCTCGATCCCGAACAGGTCCTTCAGGTTCCGGGTCCCGACCCAGAAGTCGCGCGTCGGGTCGATCAGCGTCACCGCCCCCGGCGCCCCGATCGAGGCCGCCAGCAGCCGGTCGGGATGGAGATAGAGGAAGCGGTGGACGAAATGGCCGCCGCCCGAGAAGCCGAACATCAGGAAGCGGTCGAAGCGGGCGTCGAGCTTGCGGCCGACCTCGTCGACCATGGCGAGCAGCACCCGGTCGTAGCGGATGTCGCCCTCGCGCAGGTACTTGAAGCCCTCGGGGTTGTCGTCGCCCAGCACGCCGACCGGGAAGAGCGGCGCCAGCACGAGGCAGCGGTTCCAGCGGCAGAACTCGGCGAAGCCGTCGCGGTAGACGCCCATGGTCCGGCCGGTGCCGTGGATCGTGACGACGAGGGTGTGGCCGGCCGGGTCCTCGTCGAAGCTCTCCGGCACGTACATGCAGTAGGCGAAGCGCGGGTCGGCCTTGCAGGCGAACACGGTGGTGGCGCCGCGCTGGTACATCTTCTTGCGACGCAGGGCGGCGTCCTCGGACGGGACCGACATGGGAGACCTCGGGCGGGCGGTGACGGGCTTATGCGCAAAATAGCAGCCGGGCGGGCGGGCGCAAATCGCCCGTCCGCCCGGCCGACGCCGCCCGCCGCCGCTATTCCGGCTGGATGCCGAGCCGGTCGGCCAGGCCCTTCCAGCGGGCGAGATCGGAGCGGATCGTCGCCGCGAACTCGGCCGGCGTGCTGCCGACGGGGGTGACGTCCTTGGCCTCGAGCTCGGCGCGGCCGGCCGGCGACAGCACGAACTCCCGCACCGCCTTCGACAGGCGCTCGACGATCGCGGGCGGGGTGCCGGCCGGCGCCACGTAGCCGTACCAGAAGGTGGTGTCGAAGCCCGCGACCCCGGCCTCCGCGAAGGTCGGCACCTGCGGCAGCGCCGTCGACTTCGCCGTCACCGCATAGGCGCGCAGCTTGCCGTCGCGGACGAGGCCGGCCGACCCCGTCGGATTGTCGAGGAACGCCTGGACGCTGTTGGAGATGAGGTCGGGATAGGCCTGGGAGGCACCGCGATAGGCGACGTGCGTCATGTCCATGCCGGTCAGGATCTTGAGCTGCTCCGACAGGAGGTAGCCCAGCGTGCTGACGCCGACCGAGGCGTAGTTGACCTTGCCGGGGTTGGCCTTGGTCCAGGCGACGAACTCGGTCAGTGACCTGGCCGGGACCTCGAGGCCGGAGACCAGGATGTAGGGCGTGGTGCCGATCATCCCGACCGGGGCGAACCCGGTGGCCGGGTCGTAGGGCACGTTCTTGCGCAGCACCACCGCCGCCGGATGGGTGCTGCTGGTGGCGATGCCGATCGTGTAGCCGTCGGGCGCGGCCTTGGCGACGACGTCGGCCCCGACCGTGCCGCCGGCGCCGCCGCGGTTCTCGACGACGACCGTCTGGCCCAGCCCCGGCGCGATGCCGTTGGCGACGATGCGGGCGACGACGTCGGTACCGCCGCCGGCCGGGAACGGCACGACGAGCCGGATCGGCTTGGCGGGCCAGGTGTCGGCGGCGGCCGGAGCGGCGACCGCCAGCAGTGCCGCCAGCGGCAGCAGGGCGAGGGTGCGCATCAGCGGTCGTCCTTGCGGATGAGCGAGGGGTAGACCACCGCGTCGCCGCGCTGGAACATCCATTCCATGTCCTCCTTGGAGAGATACTCGGGCGTCGTGCCCTTCACGGCGGCCAGCGTCTCGACGATGACGTTCCGCTTCACCTCCGACACCAGGACGTTGGTGCGGTGGTAGGCCTCGGACACGGTGCGGCCGAGCACGGTGAAGCCGTGGCGGCGCATGATGATGCAGTTGGTGTCCTGGATGAACGTCTTGATCGGCGCCACGTCCTCCTCGACGTTGAGATGGGCCGGCAGGTAGTGCGCCGGCTTCTGCATCAGGTAGGAGAAGGTCAGCGAGGTCGAGCGGATCTCCTCGTGCCCGGCGGCGAGGAAGGCGATCGTCTCGTCGTGGTGCAGGTGGATGACGCAGTTGACGTCGGGGCGCAGCCGCAGGATCTCGCGGTTCATCTGGTGCCCGACGGTGGTCGCCCGGGTGCCGTGGAGGACGCGCCCGAACGGGATGTCGGTGATGACGAGGTCGTCCTCCTCCATCTCCTCCAGCGAGATGCCCTGCGGCTTGGCGTAGCAGATGCCGTCCGGATAGTCGGGATGCGGGACCCGCACGGCCATGCCGCCGAGCGAGCTCTGGACATAGCCGCGCGCCACCATCATCCGCGCGTAGCGGACATAGGTGGCGGCGACGCTGCGGTCGAAGACGACCGCGGGATCGGGCGTGTATTCGTTTACCTGGTAGAGCGGCTTGACGTCGTCGGGCATGGCGGAGCTCCCGGTCGGGCGATCAGGGCTGATCGGTTGCCCCAGATTTGGCGTCGCCCGCCCCGGGCCTGTCAACCGGTCCCGTCGACCGTCCCGTGGCGGACGGTTGAGCCGGTCGCGGCGCCCGTCCTAAGGTGTCGCCCCCGCCCCGCTCCCCTCACCGGAAAGTCTGGCCATGGACGATCGCTACCTCCGCACGGGAATCTTTCTCGCCCCCTTCCATGCGCTGGGCGAGAACCCGACGCTGGCGCTGGAGCGGGACATGGA
>NZ_JAYSFE010000009.1:3327-23573 GCF_041913585.1 Allostella sp. | reverse complement strand
GCGCAGCGCCCGCGCATGAACGAGGCGCTCGACGTGCTGATGGAGCTGATGCAGGGCCGGTCGGTGACGAAGAAGACCGACTGGTTCGACCTGCAGGCGGCCCAGGTCCAGCTTCCGCCCTACACCCAGCCGATGATGGAGATGGCGGTCGCCTGCGCCCGCTCGCCGGTCGGGGCGGTGGCCTCGGGCCGGCACGGCATCGGCATGCTGTCGATCGGCGGCACCTCGGACGACGCGCTCAAGGCGCACGCCAGCAACTGGGGTATCTATACCCAGAACGCCGAGCAGAACGGCCATGTCGCCGACCGGCGGAAGTGGCGCATCGTCACCTTCGCCCACGTCGCCGAGACCCGAGAACAGGCGCATCGCGACGTCGCCTTCGGCCTCGAGCACTATTGCCGGTATTTCACCGACGTCGCGACCTTCCCGATCATCCCGCCCGGGATCACCGATCCGCTCGACTACCTGACGCGCGAGGGGATCGCCTGCATCGGCACGCCCGACGACTGCATCCGCCATTTCGAGCGGCTGTGGATGGGCTCGAACGGCGGCTTCGGAGCGGTGCTGCTGCTCGCCCACAACTGGGCCGACTGGCCGGCCACCCAGCGCAGCTACGAGCTGATGGCGCGCTTCGTCCACCCGCACTTCCAGCGCGATTCCAACGCGCTGCGCCGCCTCAGCTACGACATCGCCACCAGCCACAGCGACAATTACAAGGCGCAGTCGATGGCCGCCGTCATGGGCGAGATCGAGAAGCACAAGGCGAAGACGGGCGGGTGATCCGCCCGCCTCCACCGCGTCAGCAGGGGCAGGCGTTCATCGGCAGGGGCAGGACGGTGTCCGAAGTCGTCGGCACGACGCAGACGGTACCGGCGGTGACGACGTTGATCGCCCCGGCGAGGTAGCGGTCGACCTGGACGAGGCAGCTCTGGGCGGCCGGGCTGCACTGGCCGGACCAGGTACCGCCGTGCGGCAGGTTCTGGATCGCCGACCGCACCTCGCCCTGGGGCGCGGCGGCGTCGCGGACGGCGATGTCGACGGGCGCGCCGGTGCAGTTGCGGATCGTGACCGGCGCCGCCGCGACCGTGCCGGAAGCGATCGCGAGGACGGCGGCGGCGAGCAGGCTCTTCATGGGCAACCCTCCATTGCGCGCCCGAGAACTCCGGGAGCGAAAACTCCGGGTCCGACAACTCCGCGACCGCCGCCTCGGTTCCCTGCGAAACCGGCGCCGTTTCAGGTGAGGAAGGCGCCGCCGTTGACATGGATGGTCTGGCCGGTGACGTAGGCGCCCTCGGGCCCGGCGAGCAGGCGCACCATGCCGGCGATCTCCTCGACGGTGCCGCGGCGGGCGAGCGGGATGCCGGCCATCAGGGTCGGCGGCATCGGTCCGGCCGAGACCCCGCGGGCAGTGTCGATGGCGCCGGGCGCGACGCAGTTGCAGGTGATGCGGTGCGGCGCCAGTTCGACCGCGAGCGACCGGACGAGGCCCTCCAGCCCCGCCTTCGAGGCGGAGACGTGGCAGCGGTTGGGCGTGCCGACATGGTTGGAGATGCCGGACAGCGCGACGAAGGCGCCGCCGCCGCGCCGGATCATGTGCGGCACCGCCGCCCGCGACAGGAGGAAGGCGCCGTCGAGCGCGACCGACAGGATCTCCCGCCACTCCGCCAGCGAGATCTCGAGGAAGGGCGTCTGGCGCCGCAGCCCGGCATTGCTGACCAGGATGTCGATGCCGCCGAACTCGGCCGCGGTGCGCTCGACCATCGCGGCCACCTGCGCCTCGTCGGAGACGTCGCCCATGACGGGGACGGCGCGCCCGCCGGCCGCCGCGATCTCGGCCACCACCCCCTCGACCGCCGCCCGGTCGCCGCGACCGTTGACGGCGACCGCCGCCCCGTCGCGCGCCAGCGCCAGCGCGATCGCCCGGCCGATGTTCCTGCCCGCGCCCGTGACCAGGGCGACCTTGCCGTCCAGCGCACCCATCGTCCGCCCCCTTCCCGCCAGTGTCGTCACGCCGTCCCGGTCTTGTCCTGCACGAGGCGGGCCGCCACCATGCCGATCGCCATTGCGGCGACGAAGACCCAGGCCCTGCCGGAGAGTCCGAGCGAGGCCAGCGCCGGGCCCGGACAGAAGCCCACCAGGCCCCAGCCGATGCCGAAGATCGCCGCCCCGGCGACCAGTCGGGTGTCGATCCCGGTGCGGGTCGGCAGATGGAAGCGCTCGGCCAGGAGCGGGCGCTGCCGGGCGGAGGCGAGCCGGTAGCCGAGGAAGGCGACGGCCACCGCGCCGGCCATCACGAACGCCAGCGTCGGATCCCAGGCGCCGGCGACATCGAGGAAATTGCGCACCTTGGCGGGATCCATCATGCCGGACACGGCGAGGCCGGCGCCGAAGATCAGCCCCGCCGCGAGATGCGCCAGGACGCCGCCCATCAGCCGATCCCGAGATGGCGCACGGCGAAGACGGTCGCCAGCGCCGTCGCCATGAAGATCGCCGTCGCCGCCAGCGAGCGCGGCGACAGGCGCGCGATGCCGCAGACGCCATGACCACTGGTGCAGCCGCCGCCGAGCACCGTCCCGAAGCCCACCAGCAGGCCGGCCACCGCCAGGAGCACGGCATCGTCCGGCACCGTCTGCGGAACCGGATGGCCGGCCGCCAGGACCAGCAGCGGCGCCGCCACCAGCCCGGCGAGGAACGCCGCGGCGCGCAGCCGGGTCCCGGTCGCGGCCGGCCCGAGCAGGCGGGCGGCGAGTCCGCTGATGCCGGCGACGCGGCCTTCGAACAGCATGAGCAGCGCGGCGGCGAGGCCGATGAGGCCGCCGCCGGCGAGCCCGGTCCAGGGCGTCAGGGATGTCTCGGGTGTCACGGGGCTCTTCCCCCTTGTCGGCGGAGTGGTGCGCGTCCGACGCGGCCGGATCAGCCGGCGGCGCGGCCCGCCGCCTCGATCTCCTCCTGGTCCTTCACGATGCGCTGGGCGCGGTAGACGATCGGATAGTCGACGAACTTGCCGTCGATCTGGAAGGCGGCCGAGCCGGCCGCCTCGGCGGCGGCGAAGGCGTCGACCACCTTGCGCGCGAAGGCGAGTTCCTCCGGGGTCGGGCTGAACACCCGGTTGATGACCGGGATCTGGTTCGGATGGATGCAGGTCTTGCCCTGGAAACCCATGCGCTTGACCGCCTTGGCCGACGCCTCCAGCCCGTCCATGTCCTGGAGGTCGACCCAGACCGAATCGAGCGGCGCCTCCAGCCCGTTCGCCTTGGACTGGATCACCATCTGGGCGCGGGCGTGGGCGAGTTCCGCCTCGTCGCGCGTCCACACGACATTGGCGTCGAAGGTGAAGTCGCCGGCACCGAACGAGCAGCGGCGGACGCGGCTGCCGGCGCCCATGATCTCCCGCAGGTTGGCGATGCCGCGGGCGGTCTCGATGATCGGGACGAGGTCGATGCTCCGCCGGGCGAGCCCGCGCTCGCGCTCGAGCTGCTCCAGCACCCAGTCGATCGCGAGCAGGCCCGAGGCGGTCTCGACCTTCGGCAGGATGATGCCGTCGAGCCCCGGCCCCACCACCTCGACGAGGTCGGCGTAGCAGAAGGGCGTGTCCATGGCATTGACCCGGACGTAGGCACGGCAGGTGCGCGGCCGCTGCAGGGCGGCCACGATCAGCTTGCGCGTTCCCGGCTTCTCGGCGACGGCGACCGCGTCCTCGAGGTCGAGGATGACGCCGTCGGCGCCGACGGTGAAGACCTTCTCGACCCGGCGGGCGTGGTTGCCGGGCGCGAAGAGAAGCGTGCGGAACAGTGCCATGGACGATGCTCCCTCAGGACCGGGTCACGGCTTCAGCCAGATCTCGGCGAGATCCTGGTTCAGCATGTGGCTCGGCAGGTTGACCCAGCCCTGGACCTTGGCGTCGAGCGCGACGTTGCGGGCCGACCAGAAGCCCGGCGCCGAATAGACCTGCTGGATCAGGTGCCGCTGCAGCTCGACCACCAGCTTCTCGCGCTCCTTCACGTCGAGCGCCAGCTTCTGCCGGTCGTAGAGGTCGTCGACCTTGCGGTCGATGTAGCGCGAGACGTTGGCGTCCGACTTGTCGAACGACAGGTAGCGGTTGAGCTGGACGGACGGGTCGTCGTTCCACTCCGCCTGGGAATCGACCAGGACCTCGAAGTTGCCCGACCGGCGCGTCGCCAGCCACTGCGCGGTGTCGAGCTGCTGGTGCTCGGCGGTGACGCCGATCTGCCGCCACTGGTCGATCAGGAAGAGTCCGAGCGGGATGAAGGGCGCCGTCACCCGGTTGGTCAGCTTGAAGGAGAGGTTGGGCACGCCCGCCTCCTTCAGCAGCCGCTTCGCCTCCTCGCGCGCCGCCTTGATGTCCTTCGAGAAGCCGGGCAGGTCGTTCAGCGCGTCGCCGCGCAGCGCCATGTCCGAGCCGGGCCGCATCAGGCCACCGACATACTTGAGGAAGGTGATGCGCGACATCGGCCCGGCGCCGCCCCAGCGGTCGACGGCGAGCGTCAGCGCCCGGCGCACCCGGATGTCGTCGAAGGGCTTCTTCTCGGCATTGAAGGAGAAGAAGAAGTGGGCGAGCCACTCGCCTTCGGCGAACCCGATCTGGTCGCCGCGGGCGGTCTTGAGGCGGGCCGCGTCGGCCGGGGCGAAGCCGCGGAACTCGGCCTGGATCTGGCCGCCGGCGAGCGCGTTGACGATCGCGGTGGCGGCCATCGCCTGGGCGCGGAAACCGTCGAGATAGGGCAGGCCCGGGCGGAAATAGTCGTCGAAGCGCTTGCCGATCCAGTGCGAGCCGGCGACCCGCTCGACGAAGACGAAGGGGCCGGTGCCCATCACCGTCTTCGTCGGGAAGAGCGGGTCCGCCTCCAGCTTCGCCGCCGAGTAGAGGCAGTTCCAGGGGCTGGCGAACTGCGACAGCATGCCGGCGTTGGGCGCCTTGATGCGGAAGACGACGGTCCTGGCGTCCGGCGCCTCGATCGAAGTCAGGTCCTCGAAGAGGGCGGCGCGCACCGAGACGACGCCGGGGCCCGGCTTCCAGATGCGCTCGTAGGTCGCCTTGACGTCCTTCGCGGTCAGGGTCGAGCCGTCATGGAACTTGACCCCGTCCCGGATCCGGAACGTGTAGGTCAGGCCGTCGGCCGAGACGGTCCAGCTCTCCGCCACGTCGGGGACGATCTTCGGGTAGTCCTTGGGATCGAACTTGGCGAGCAGGGAATAGTGCGGCGCCAGGTAGTGGATGTTCGAGAAGCTCGACGCGGCGTGGCAGTCGAGGGTCGAGGTGTCCCCCTGGACGGCATAGGTCAGGGTGCCGCCCCTGGCGGGCGCCTGGGCCTCGGCCACAGGCGCCGCCAGCAGCGCGGCCAGCGCCGCCGCACCGATCGTCCTTCCGAGCATCGTTTCCTCCGTCGCTGGTGGTCGTCAGATGATGGCGCCGTCGGCGCGCATCCTCGCGATCTCTTCTTCGCTGTAGCCGTAGCGGGCGAGCACCTGGTCGGTGTGCTGGCCGAAGCCGGGCGCGCCGAACTGGTCGGGCCCCGGCGTGGTGCCGAACTCGACCGGCTTGCCGAAGCCGCGGTAGGAGCCGAGCGCCGGGTGCTGCATGGTCGCCACCAGCTTCTGGTCGAGGACCTGGGGATGGTCGAACATGTCCTCGATCGGGTGCGCCTTCGAGCACGGCACGCGCTGCCCGAAGATCTCCTCCCACTCGTCGGCGGTATGGGCGAGCAGGAGCTCGCGCATCCGCGGCAGGATCTCGTGCGCATGCTCGGCCCGCTTGCGCATGGTGTCGTAGCGCGGGTGCCGGGCGAGGTCGGGCATGCCGATCAGCTCGCACAGCGCTTCCCAGAAATGCGGCGAGTGGGCGGAGATGTAGATGTGCCCGTCCTTGGTCGGGTGGATGCCGGTGAGCCCGCCCGAGCGCAGGTCGCGGGCCGCCTCCCTGCCCTCCCCCTCGGCCCAGACGAACCGGCCCGCCTGCATGGCGAGCGCCGTGCGCAGCAGCGACAGGCCGACGAACTGGCCCTCGCCGGTGCGCTCGCGGTGATAGAGCGCGGAGGAGACGCCGAAGGCGAGCAGTGCCGAGGTGTAGTAGTCGACGATCGAGCCCAGCACGACCTGCGGCTCGCCGTCCCGGCCCTGGAAGGTGCAGATGCCGGTCATCGTCTGCAGCACCTGGTCGAAGCCGGCATTGTCGGCCATCGGCCCGGTCTGGCCGAAGCCGGTCAGCGAGACGTAGATGAGGCGCGGGTTGATCGTCTTCAGCCGCTCGTAGCCGATGCCGAGCCGGTCCGGCACCGAAGGCCGGAAATTGTGGGCGATGACGTCGGCGTCGGCGACCATGCGGTCGAGCGCCTCGCGCGCCTCCTTCTTCTTCAGGTCGAGGACGACGCCGAGCTTGTTCCGGTTGGTGCCGAGGAAGACCCGGCTCTCGTTCGGGATCGTCGACGGGAAGTTGCGGATCATGTCGCCCGCCGGCGCCTCGATCTTGATGACCTCGGCGCCGAGATCGGCGAGCAGCGTGCAGCCGTAGGGACCGGCGAGATAGGAGGTGAGGTCGAGGACCTTGATGCCGGTCAGCGGGCCGATCGGCCCCTTCGCCGCCGCCGCGGCCATCACCGGCCCTCCCGGATCGCCTGCCGCCGGGCTTCGCGGGCGGCGAGGCGCTGGGCGCGATCGATCAGCCGTTCGGCGCGCTCGACGATCGGAATGTCGATCATCTTGCCCTCGAAGGTCACCGAGCCGCGGCCCTGGGCATAGGCCTCCTTGTAGGCCGCGACCATGCGGTGGGCGCGGTCGACCTCCTCGGCCGCCGGGGTGAAGCCCTCGTTCAGCAGCGGCACGGTGCTGGGATGGATGCAGGCGCTGCCCTCGAAGCCGAAGCGGGCGGAGCGGCGGATGGTCTTCCGGTAGCCCTCGACGTCGGCGAAGTTGGCGACCGAGCCGATGGTGCCGACGGGCGCGATGCCCGCCGCGCGCGCGGCGATGACGCATTGCTGCTTGGGATAGAGCAGCATCTCGGCATCCGGCTCGGCGCCGAGCGAGGAGGCGAAATCCTCGCTGCCCAGCGTCAGCGCGACGACCCGGGGATGGGCGGACGCGATCTCGAACATCCGCGGGAAGGCGGCCGCGGTCTCGATCATGGCGATGAACTTGGTCTGGCCGAGGGGCACGCCCTTGGCGCGCTCGACCGTGTCCACCAGTTCGGCCAGCAGGCGGACATGGCCGGCGCTGTCGATCTTCGGCACCATCAGGGCCTCGACGCCGGCGGACACCACCGTCTCGATGTCGCGGATGGCGAGTTCGATCGGGCGATTGATGCGCACGATGACGTCGGCGCCCGAGCGCGACACCAGCGGGGCGGCGTCCGCCACCATGTCGCGCGCCGCCGCCTTGTCGTCGGGCGCGATGCTGTCCTCGAGGTCGAGGATGATGGCATCGGCGCCCCGCTCGTGTGCCTTGTCGACGTATTTCCGGACGTTGACGGGCACGAACATCATCGAGCGCCAGACGGTGAAATCCGCGTTGGCCGGACCTGCGATCGACATGGGTGACCTTCCTTGCGCTTCCAGCAACGCCGCTAGCGGTCGAGCTCGAACCGGGGCAGGACGACGCCGTCCGGCATCGTCGCGTAGACGAGCCGGACCCGTTCGCCGATCCAGGAACCGGACGGCTTCTCCCCTTCGAGGTTGCTGATCATGATCGGTCCCTCCGCGAGACGGACCGCGATGGAATTGTAGGGTGCCGGGTAGGCCGGCAGATATTGCCGATGAAAGACGACCCAGGAAAGGATCGTCGCTCGGCCGGAGACGGGGACCCACTCGAGTTCCATCGAGAGGCAGGCGGGGCAGCCCGGACCCGGCGGATACTGGAAGCTGCCGCAGCGTGTGCAGCGCTGCAGCTTCATCGCCTTCTGGTCGATGCTCTCCCACATCGGCTTGTCGTAGAGCCCCATGACCCGGCGGGGCGTGCGGATGTCGGCGGCGGCCATGCTCCCGGCCCTCCCTAGCGGCTGTAGACGATCGAGACGGCCTTGCCGGCGACGTCGGAGGAATAGTGGACGTTGCGGCAGTTCTCGACCTGGCGGTCGCCGCACTCGCCGCGGATCTGGCGCACGCACTCGATCTGGTGCGCCCAGCCCTGCATGTAGGTCTCGGAGAGGTGCCCGCCCGAGGTGTTGGTCGGCAGCCTGCCGCCCGGGCCGACGCCGCTCTCGCGCAGGAACTTGCCGGCCTCGCCGACCCGGCAGTAGCCGTAGCCCTCGAGCGCCAGCGGCACATGGACGGAGAAGCTGTCGTAGACCTGGAACACGTCCATGTCCTTCGGCCCCATGCCGGCCATGTCGAAGACCTGCTGCGCGACCGCCTGCTGGGCCGGCAGGTAGAAGTCGGTCAGGCGCGGCTCCAGGCTGGTCGCCCCGTGGTTGAGGTCCGACCGGCCGGCGGCCTCGATGTAGACCGGCGGCTTGCGGCCGATGCGCCGGGCGATCGAGGCCTCGGCGATGATGAGGGCGACGCCGCCGTCATTGATGAGGCAGTAGTCGAAGAGGTGCAGCGGCTCGCAGACGTAGCGCGACGCCATGTAGTCGTCGACGGTGATGCGCTCGCGCATGATCGCGTTCGGGTTCAGCGACGACCAGGCGCGCTGCGCGACCGCCACCTCGCCCAGCTCGCGCTCGGTGAAGCCGTGCGCGTGCTTGTAGGCCTGGAGCGTCAGCGCATAGAGCGCGCCCTGCGAGGTCAGCCCCCAGGGCGCGTGGTAGACGTAGGAGAGGAAGGCGTTGCCGCCCATCGCGTCCGGCCCGCCATACTGCGTGCCGACCGAGCGCTGGTCGTTGCCGTAGACCAGCGCCACGACATCGGCGAAGCCGCTCTCGATCGCCTGCACCGCCTGCAGGACCGACAGCACGGCGTCGGCCTGGTCGCCCCAGCGCGGGTTGATGCCGAGCAGTTCGGCCAGCCGCTCGTAGGCGGTCGTCGGGCCGACGATGAGGCCGTCGATCATCGACCGGTCGATGCCGGAATCGGCGAGCGCGTCGACGAAGGCGCCCATCCCGTAGCCGAGCGCGTCGGTCGGCTTCTCGCCGGCGCGGGTGCGCTTCCAGTCGCCGACCCAGTCGGTATGGCCGACGCCGACGACGGCGGCGGCGCGGCGGATGCGGGGGTTCGGGTGACGCCCGGCCCCCGCCTGTTTCGGTGCTGCTGCGCTGGTCATCCGAGGATACCCCGATCGTTCAGGTCCTTCACGCGCTCCTCGCTGAGGCCGAGGACGCCGGTCAGGATTTCGTGCGTGTGCTCGCCGAAGAGCGGCTGGCGCTTCAGCTCGACCCGCTCGCCGTCGACCGTGTAGGGCGGCGAGGTGAAGAGCGCCGGCCCGATCTCGGGGTGGTCGAGAGTCTGCCAGTAGCCGCGGGCGGCGAGCTGCGGGTCCTCCTCGATGAGGTCGCGCGAGTTGGCGACGCGCGCCGCGGCGACCCCCGCCTTCTGGAGCAGGGCCGCGACCTCGACCGGCGTGCGGTCGGCCGTCCAGGCGCCGACCGCGGCCTCCAGCTCCGGCACCGCGGCGCGCCGGCCGGCGGCCGTCCGCAGGTCGGCGCGGCCGGCCAGGTCCTGGCGGCCCATGGCGGCGGCGAGCGCCAGCCATTCGGCATCGCCCTCGACCGCGATCGCCACCCAGGCATCCTCGCCCCGGCAGCGGAAGATGTTGTGCGGCGCATGCTCGCGCGAGCGGTTGCCGACCTGCGGCGGCTCGCGGCCGGAGGCCGCCGCCTCGACCAGCGCCGGGCCGACGAAGTTCGCCGTCGATTCGATCTGCGACAGGTCGATCTTCATGCCGCGGCCGGTGTGGCGGCGGTAGCGCAGCGCCGCCAGGACGGCGAAGGCGGCGTGGTAGGGGTTGGCCGCGTGGTCGGGATAGTGGGTGCCGGGGCCGACCGGGTCGTTCGGGCCATAGGCGGTCATCCACATCAGGCCGGTGACGGCGCTGATCGTCATGCCGACGCCGAGCAGCGAGGAGAACGGCCCGTCCTCGCCGTACATCGGCATCGCCAGGTAGATGATGTCGGGCTTGATCTTCTTCAGGTCGTCGTAGCCGAGGCCGAGCCGCTCCATCGCGCCCGGTCCGAAATTGTTGCTGACGACGTCGGACTGGGCGACCAGCGCGCGCGCCAGCTCCAGACCGTCCGGCTCCTTGAGGTTGATCGCGACGCTCTTCTTGCCGGTGTTGCGCGAGGCGAAGTAGCCGCTGCGGTTGATGCCGGCGATGCCGTCCTTGTAGGGCACGCCGCGGCGCACCGGGTCCGGCCGCGACATGCTCTCGACCTTGAGGACCTCGGCCCCGAAATCGGAGAAGACCTTGGTGCCGAACGGGCCGGCGCCGGCCCAGGTGAAGTCCGCGAAGCGGATGCCGCGCAGGAAGTCGGGTCGCATGGTCCTGCCCTCTCCTCGTTCGTCTAGCCGCGGTCGCCGAGAGCCGGCGCGGGCGTCGCCGCCCACACCGGTTCGGAGAGCTTGTAGGGCGCGCCCGGGAACTGCACCGGGCGCTCGAACCGCGGGTCGTCCATCTGGATGAAGTACTTGCGATAGGCGAGCTGGCGGTCGCCGAGGACGTCGGCGATGCGGGCGACGGGCGCCATCACGACCTTGCGCTTCAGCGCCTCGGCCAGCAGTTCGTCGCGGGTGTAGCGGCCGATGAAGGCCTCGAAGAGCGGCCGGAAGAGCGCCTTCGCCTCGGCGGTCTGGCGCCAGCGGCGGTCGAGCCAGCGCTCCTTGCCGAACTCCTCCAGCGACGGGTGGCCGGTCTCGGCCATCCAGGCCAGGATCTGCTTCCAGGAAATGCCGAGCGTCGGCGGCGAGGCGAGGAACACCTGGCCGTCCTTGCAGGCGTAGATGTCCTCGCTGGCGTCGCGGGTGCCCTCGCCGGCGCGGTGCGAGATGCGCCGCTCGAGGTCCCAGACCTGGAGCGCGTTCTGCAGGGAGTGGGCGATGCATTCCTGGGCCGAGACGTCGACGACGTGGCCGGTGCCGCCGGTCTCGGCGTCGAACAGGCACATCGCCGTGGCGACCGCGGCGTAGACCGAGGTGATCATCACCGACTGGTCGACCGGCAGGCGGAGCGGCGGTTCGCCCTCGCGTCCGGTCATCCAGGCGATGCCCCCCGCCGCCTGCAGCACGAGGTCGCTCGCCGCCGCCTGCTCCCACGGGCCGCCCAACCCATAGGGCGAGACGATGGTCACGACCGCCTGCGGATTCTGCGCGCGCACCCAGGCGATCTCGTCCGCGAGCGGCGCGCCGCGCTCGAGGAAGACGATGTGGGCGTCCTTCGCCATCGCGGCGAAGGTCGCGCGCCCGCGCTCGGCGGCGAGGTCGAGGACGACGCTGCGCTTGCTGGCGTTGAAGAAGCCGAAGGCATAGTCGGGGCTGTTGCGCCCGGGCTGCTCGGCCTGCCGCCGGTCGGGCAGGCCCTCCGGCGGTTCGACCCGGATCACCTCGGCGCCGAGGTCGCCGAACAGCCGCGTGGCGTAGCGCCCGAGATTGTGGGTCAGGTCGAGGACCCGGATCCCCGTGTAGGGACGAAACGCTTCCATCACCGGTCTTTCCCGTAGTGCTGCGACGCGAGGTCCGCGGCGGCACTGCCGCACGGTCGCTCGACATTCTGGTTATAAAATATATTCTGTAAGTACCGACACCAAGCGGAATCCCCGCCCGGGCGGCGCGGCCGCGCCGAATCCGAGGAACGGGAAAATCCGCTAGAATGGACAGCGAGATGCGGGCTCAGACGAGAGGAACCGGACGCGCGATGACCTTCCGGACCAAACAGGACCAGGTGGCGGACATCCTGCGCGAGCGGGTGATCGCCGGCGTCTATGCCCGCGGCACCAAGCTGAAGCAGTCCGAGATCGCCGAGGAACTCGGCGTCTCGATCACCCCGGTTCGCGAGGCCCTGCACATCCTCGAGGCCGAGGGCTACATCTCCGGGCTCTCCCATCGCGGCCTGCTGGTGCCGCAGTTCGACCCGGCGGAGACGCAGGAGATCTTCGACCTGCGACTGATGCTGGAACGCGACCTCACCGCCTTCGCGCTGCCGAACGTGACGCCCCAGCACCTGGAGGAGATGAAGGGGTTCCAGCGGGTGGTCTCGGAGCTGACCCGCGGCCGCGACCGGCTGGCGACGCGGACCGCCAACTTCCGCTTCCATTTCCGGCTCTACGAACTCGCCGACCGGCCGCAGACGCTGAAGTTCGTGCGCGTGCTGTGGGCCAAGTACCCGTTCATCTACCAGGAGCTCGGCGGCCGGCGGATGCGCCACATCGACGAGCACGAGCGCTTCCTCGCCCGCGTCGAGGCCGGCGACCGGGAGGGCGCGATCGAGGCGATGGTCGACCACATCCGCAGCGGCTGGACCGAACTGCATGCACATGGCTGGCTCGACGGCGGGGCGGGGAACGGAGCGGACCGGAAGGCCGCGGCCGGCGGTGACTGAGCGCCGCCGGCCGCAGGCGCCCTACTTGTTGCCAGCGAGCCAGACGTCGCCGAGGTCCTGGTAGATCATGTGGGTCGGCGACATGGTCCAGCCCTTCACGCGCTGGTTCATGACGACGATGCGCTGCCACCACAGCAGCGGCACCGAATAGGCCTGCTCCATGGCGCGGTTCTCGAAGGCGCGGACGAGCTCGATGCGCTTGGCCTTGTCCGCCGTCCGTGCCTGCTCGTCGAAGAGCCGGTCGAGCTCGCGGTCGATGGCGCGATGGACCGCTACCGGCGACCGGTCGAAGGACGCGTACTTGTAGAGGACGTTCGACGGATCGTCGCTGAACTGGGTGAAGGAATCGACGAAGACGTCGAAGTCGCCGCTGTTCTGGAGCGAGTACCAGCTCGCGAGCTCGACCTGCTTGTGCTCGACCTTGACGCCGATCTGGCGCCACTGGTCGATGGCGAAGATCCCGGCGGTGACGTAGGGGGCGATGTTGCGGTCCATCAAGGTGAAGGTCAGGTTCTCCTGCCCGGCCTCCTTCAGCAGGCGCTTCGCCTCGGCCCGGTTGGCCGCCATGTCGCGGCCGTAGCCCGGCCACTTCTCCATCTCCTTGGGGCTCGCCGACCATTCGCTGCCCGGCCGCACCATGCCGCCGGGCGCGCCCAGCAGGGAGATCTTGCTGAGCGACGTCGAACCGCCCCAGCGGTCGAGCGCCAGCGACAGCGCGCGCCGCACGCGCGGATCGTCGAACGGCTTCCGCTCGGTGTTGAAGGTGATGATCATGTGGAGGAGCCAGCTCTCCTCCAGCACGTTCGCGTCCTTGCCGAGCGAACGCACGATCCGGTCGCGCTCGGTGGGCGAGAAGCCGCGGAACTCGGCGTCGATCTGGCCGCCGGCGAGCGCGTTCACCCGCGCCGCGGAGGTCATGGTGACCGAGCGGAAGCCGTCGAGAAAGGGGCGGTCCTTGCGGAAATAGTCCTGGAACCGCTCGCCCGACCAGTGCGAGCCGGCGACGTGCTCGACGAACTTGAACGGCCCGGTGCCGATGATGTTCTTGGCCGGGAAGTTGGGATCGGCCTTCAGCCGCGCCGCGCTGTAGACGCAGTTCCAGGGCGAGGCGAAGTTTGTCATCATCGACGCGTCGACCTCCTTCATCCGGAAGACGACCGTCAGCGGGTCCGGCGCCTCGACCCCGGCGACCTTCACGAACGACGCCTGCCGGTTCGACACCACGCCCTCGGGCGGGTTGATGATCCGGTCGTAGGTCGCCTTGATGTCGGCCGAGGTCAGGACCGTGCCGTCGTGGAACTTGACGTTCGGGTGCAGCTTGAAGGTGTAGGTCAGGCTGTCCGGCGAGACCGTCCAGCTCTGGGCGAGGTCGCCGACGATGTTCGGATACTTGCCGGGCTCGAACTTCAGCAGGGTCGAATAGTGCGGTGCGACCCGCTGCATCACGGCGAAGGTCCCGGTCGCGTGGCAGTCGTAGGTCGGCGGCTCGGCGATGATCGCCCAGTTCAGGGTGCCGCCCCGCTGCGGTGTCTCCGCCAGCGCCCCGATCGGCAGCGTGGCGACGATCGCGGCGGCGATCGCGGATGTGAGCGCTTTCATGGTTCCTGTCCTCCCGGGGGGTGTTTGGCGAAGTCGGCTCAGGTCTTGAACTTCGGATCCAGCCAGTCGCGCAGGGAATCGCCGAAGAGATTGAAGGAGAAGACGGCGAGCGAGATGGCGGCGCCCGGGAAGAGAATCATCCACGGCGCCTCCTGGTAGAAGTTGGAGGAGTCGCCGGAGAGCATCAGGCCCCAGGCCGGCTTCGGCTCGCTGACGCCGAGGCCGAGGAAGGACAGCGACGCCTCGAGCAGGATCGCCTGCGCGACGTAGGCGGTCAGCATGATGAGGTAGGGCGCCAGCACGTTCGGCAGCATGTGCCGGAAGATGATGTGGGCGTCCGAGTAGCCGCCGGCCCGCGCCGCGTCGACGTAGGGCATCTCGCGGATCGCCAGCGCCGAGGAACGGACGACGCGGGCGACGCGCGGCACGATCGGGATGGCGATGGCGCAGATCAGGTTGATGTCGATGCCGCCCACCGGCTGGTGGCCGAGCACGGCGACCACGACCAGCGCCAGGACGATGATCGGATAGGACAGCAGGACGTCGATGAAGCGCTGGATCGCGAGATCGACCCGGCCGCCGAAATAGGCCGAGGTGACGCCGATGACGGCCCCCAGCGAACAGCCGACGAAGGACGAGACGAAGCCGATCGTGAGCGCCGTGCGGGCGCCGTAGATGATGCGGGTCAGGATGTCGCGCCCGAAGGCGTCGGTGCCGAACGGGTGCTCCCAGGAGGGCGCCGTCAGCATGGCGGCGAAGTCGATCGCCTCCGGGTCGTAGGGGGCGATGACGTCGGCGAAGATCGCTGCCGTGCCCATGACGAGGATCACGAGCAGGCCCGCCGCACCCAGCGGCTGGAAGCGGATGAAGGCGAGGATCGGGTTGGCGCGACGGTAGCGCGGCGCGGCGACGCTGGGGACGGCGACGGTCATCGGCGGCCTCCCGTCAGGCGTAGCGGATGCGCGGATCGAGCACGCCGTAGAGCAGGTCGATCACGAGGTTGACGACGGTGAACATGACGGCGATCAGCAGCACCAGGGTCTGCACGATGATGAAGTCGTTGCGGCTCACCGCCTCGACGAAGAGCCGGCCGATGCCGTTGAGGTTGAAGACCTGCTCGGTGACGACGAGACCGCCGATGAGGAAGGCGAACTCGAGCCCGACCACGGTGATCGCCGGCAGCAGCGCGTTGCGCATGGCGTGGCGGCCGACGACGAGGCGCTCGTACACCCCCTTGGCGCGCGCGGTGCGGATGTAGTCCTCCTTCATCACCTCGATGATCGAGGACCGCACCATGCGCGCCACCACCGCCGAGTAGCGGTAGCCGACGGCGAGCGCCGGCCAGACCAGCTGCGACAGGTTGGCGAGCGGGTCCTGGAGGAAGGGCGTGTAGGTGACCGGCGGCGACCAGGCGAAGAAGGTCAGCAGCGCCATGATCATCAGCATGCCGAGCCAGAAGGCCGGCACCGCCAGCCCGGCGATGGTGACCACGCGCACCGCGTAGTCGATCCAGGTGTCGCGGAAGAGCGCCGAGATCGTTCCCAGCGGCAGGGCTATGAGCACGGATATGACGGCCGCCATGACGGCGACCTGCAAGGTCAGGCCGATGCGGATGCCGATCTCCTCGATGACGGCGCGGCCGGTCCACATCGAGGTGCCGAAATCGAGGGTGACGAGGCCCTTCATCCACTCGCCGAACTGGACCACGAGCGGCTTGTTGAGCCCGAGCCGCTCGCGCTCGCGCTCGATCACCTCCTGGGTGACGGTGCCGCCGTCGCCGCGCAGCTTGATCTCGACGATGTCGCCCGGAACGACGCGCAGCATGAAGAAGGTGAGGACGGCGACGCCGAGCAGCGTCGGCACCATCAGGAAGATTCGCTTGGCGAGGTAGCGGAGCATGGCGCGTCGACCCCGTCAGATCTTGATGCAGGCGGCGAAGTGGCCCGGGCGGACCTCGCGCGCCTCGGGCACCACGCGCCGGCACTCCTCGGTCGCCAGCGGGCAGCGCGTGTGGAAGACGCAGCCGGACGGCGGCGCCAGCGGCGACGGCAGCTCGCCCTTCAGCGCCCGCGGCTTGCGCGCCCGCTCGAGCACCGGGTCGGGCACCGGCGCCGCATCGAGCAGCGCCTGGGTGTAGGGGTGGAGCGGCTGGCCGTAGAGATCGTCGCGGTCGGCCATCTCCATGACGCGGCCGAGATACATGACGACGATGCGGTGCGAGATGTGGCGGACCACGGCGAGGTCGTGGGCGATGAAGAGATAGGTCAGGCCCAGCCGCTCCTGCAGCTCGTCGAGCAGGTTGATGATCTGGCCCTGGATCGAGACGTCGAGCGCCGACACCGGCTCGTCGCAGACGATGAAGTCGGGATCCATGGCGAGCGCGCGGGCGATGCCGACGCGCTGACGCTGCCCGCCCGAGAGCTGATGCGGATAGCGGTCGGCGAAGTCGGCATAGAGCCCGGCCTGGACGAGGAACTCGGCCACCCGCTCGCGCGCCTCGCGCCGGCGGACGCCGCGGCGGAAGACCAGCGGCTCGGCGATGATGTCGCCGATCGTCATGCGCGGGTTGAGCGAGCTGTACGGGTCCTGGAAGATGACCTGGATCTTGGTCCGCAGTTCCTTCATGCGGGAACGCGACGCGGTGACCAGGTCCTCGCCGCCGAAACGCACCTCGCCGCCGGTCGCGTCCTCCAGGCGCAGGATGGTGCGGCCGATCGTGGTCTTGCCGCAGCCGGATTCGCCGACGAGGCCCAGCGTGCGGCCGCGCTCGATCTGGAAGGAGACGTTCTCGACCGCACGCACGACGCCCTTGGCGCCGAGCAGGCCGCGGCCGCGGACCTCGAAATGCTTGGTCAGGCCGCGCACGTCGACCAGCACCTCCGCCGCGGCCGGCTTCTCGCGCTGGGCAGGCGCCGCAGCCGTCGCCTCGGCGAGGCCGCCCGCCAGCTCCTCGGCGCGGTGACAGGCCGCGCGCTGGCCGCCGCCGGCATCGTGGTAGGGCGGGTCGATCGCGCACTGGTCGATGCGGAAGGGACAGCGGGCCGCGAAGCGGCAGCCCGGGGGCGGCGCCAGCAGGTTCGGCGGCAGGCCCTCGATGGTGGCGAGCTTCTGGTCGCGCGGCCGGTCGAGGCGCGGCACCGAGCGCATCAGGCCGATCGTGTAGGGGTGGCGCGGCGCCCCGAAGACGCGCTCGGCCGGCCCCTCCTCGACCACCCGGCCGGCATACATGACGGCGACCCGGTCGGCGTAGCGGGCGACGATGCCGAGATTGTGGGTGATGACGACGAGCGTGATGCCGAGGCGTCGCGACAGGTCCTTCATCAGCTCCAGGATCTGGGCCTGGATGGTGACGTCGAGCGCGGTCGTCGGCTCGTCGGCGATGATGAGCTTGGGATTGCAGGCGAGCCCGATCGCGATCATCACGCGCTGGCGCATGCCGCCCGAGAACTGGTGCGGGTACTGGCCGAGGCGCCGCTCCGCATCGGGAATGCCGACCAGCCCGAGCAGTTCGACAGCGCGCGCCGTCGCCTGCTCGTCGGACATGCCGAGGTGGATCTTCAGGGGCTCCATGATCTGCAGCCCGATTGTCAGGATCGGGTTCAGGCTGGTCATCGGCTCCTGGAAGATCATCGCGATGTCGCGGCCGCGGAGCTCGCGCATCTCGTTCTCGGAGAGGCCGAGGAGGTCGCGGCCCTCGAACAGGATGCGGCCGCCGGCGATGCGGCCGGCCGGCTTCGCCAGGAGGCGCATCACCGCCAGCGCCGACACCGACTTGCCGCAGCCGGACTCGCCGACGAGCGCCATGGTCTCGCCGGGACGCACCTGCCAGTCGACCCCGTCGACCGCCTTCACCACGCCACGACCGGTGGAGAACTCGACCCTGAGGCCCTCGACGGAGATCAGCGGCGCGACATCGGCCGCCGGGACAGGCGTCGTCTCCAGAACTGTGGCGCTCTCCATTCCCCGTTCCGCGTTGGTGAGGCAGAATATAGGATATAAGTTACACGATGCGGGCCGGTCGCCAACCCTATAATCATGCTGCCCACTCGGAAGGCACGTCCCGCGGGAGCCAATGCAACGCCAGATCCGCCGCGGATGCAATCGCTTACATGCGATCGCGGCGGAGAACGACAGGATGAAAAAATGCGCATCGACGATCTGAACGGCAAGGCGGCCCTGGTCACCGGTTCCTCGACCGGCATCGGCGCGGCGGTCGCCCGCGGCTTCGGCGCCCAGGGGATGATGGTGGCGGTCCACGGCAACAGCAGCATCGCCGAGGCCGAGGCGGTCGCGGCCGACGTCGAGGCCGCCGGCGGCCGTGCCGTCGTACTCAAGGGCGACGTCCGCGACATCGCCGCCTGCGCCCGCCTCGTCCAGGAGGCGCACGCCGCCTTCGGCCGGCTCGACGTCCTGGTCAACAACGCCGGCGGCGTCGTCGAACGCAAGCCGCTGCGCGATGTCGACGACGACCTCTACCACCGCATCGTCGACCTCAACGCCCAGTCGGTCTTCGCCTGCTCGCGCGCGGCCCTGCCGATCATGGAGGCGGCCGGCGGCGGCGCCATCATCTCGACGACCTCGCTCGCCGCCCGCAACGGCGGCGGCAGCCGGTCGACCCTCTACGCCGCCTCCAAGGCCTTCGTCTCGACCTTCACCCGCGGCCTCGCCAAGGAAGTGGCGCGCCACAACATCCGGGTGAACGCCGTCGCGCCGGGCGTCATCGGCAAGCCCGACAAGGGCAAGACGACGCCCGCCCACCAGCTCGAGGCCTCGATCCGGCTGACGCCGATGCGCCGCATCGGCACCGTCGAGGAATGCGTCGGCGCCTATCTCTACCTCGCCTCCGGCGAGATGTCGGGCTTCGTCACCGGACAGGTGCTGGAGGTCAACGGCGGCCTGCTGATGCCGTGATCCCAATGGCGCGGGCGGCGGCTGGAAACGGCCGCCGCCACGGGCCTATAGTGGCGCCCCTTCCCCTGCCTGTTCTGCATTTCCGGAGGAAACGTGGCGACCAACAAGAAGAAGGTCCTGGTGCCCGACACCATGGGCAAGGCCGGCCTCGCCCTGCTGCGCGCCCGCGAGGACGTCGAGGTGGCGACCTTCCCGAACTTCATCAAGCGGCCGGACTTCCAGGCGCTGCTCCGCCAGCACGGCGCCGTCAACGCGGTCGTGCTCGGCGCCACCCCCTTCGGTCCCGAGGAATCCGCCGCGACCCAGGGGCTCCAGGTGGTCGCCCGCATCGGCGTCGGCTACGACGCCGTCGACGTGCCGACCTTGACCGCCCGCAAGGTGCCGTTGATGACCGCCGGCACCGCCAACTCGCCGTCGGTCGCCGAACTGGCGATGTTCTTCATGCTGACGCTGGCCAAGCGCGGCGCCATGTTCAACCGGCTGGTCCAGGAGGGCCGCTGGGTCGCCGACCGCATGAAGCAGATGCCGGCCGACCTCAACGGCAAGACGGTGCTGATCGTCGGCTTCGGCCGCATCGGCACCCGCACCGCCAAGCGCTGCCTCGCCATGGAGATGGAGGTCCTGGTCCACGACCCCTATGTCTCCGAAGTCTCGATCCGCGCGGCCGGCTGCGAGCCGGCGCCCGACCTCGACGCGGCGCTCGCCCGTGCCGACTTCCTGACCCTGCACTGCCCGAAGACGCCGGAGACGGTGGGCCTGATCGGTGCCGCCCGCCTCGCGCGGATGAAGCCGACCGCCTACCTCGTCAACACCGCCCGCGGCGGCATCGTCGACGAGACGGCGCTCCACGCCGCCCTGACCTCGGGCGGGATCGCCGGCGCCGGCCTCGACGTCTATGCCCAGGAGCCGCCCGATCCGAACCATCCGCTGCTGAAGCTCGACAGCGTCATCAGCGCCCCGCACATGGCCGGCGTCACCGCCGAGGCCGTCGAGCGCATGGCCGAGGCGTCGAGCCGCAACGTGCTGAGCGTCTTCGACGGCGCCCCCATCCGCGAGAACGTCATCAACAAGGAAGTGCTGGCCTGAGGCGCAGCCAGCGTCGTGCGTATTTCCCCACGCTATCCCGATAGCGTGGGGAGATATGCGATGGCGCTGTTCATGCGCGATGCGGAAGTGGCTGCCCTTGCCGAGGAAGTTCCGCGCCTCACCCATGCCAAGACCAAGACGGAAGCCGTCCGACAGGCCCTGCTGAGCCGGCT
>NZ_JAYSFE010000009.1:0-3227 GCF_041913585.1 Allostella sp. | reverse complement strand
TTCGGCAAGGGGGTGCCATTGGCCGCGATCGTCCTCTCCAACGTCTCCAAGGACTGGGGGGAGACGCGCGTGCTGGACGACGTGTCGTTCACGGCCGAGGCAGGGTCGCTGGTGGTGCTGCTGGGACCGTCGGGCTGCGGCAAGTCGACGACGCTGCGGCTCGTAGCCGGGCTCGACCAGGTGACCTCCGGCCGCATCGAGATCGCCGGCCGCGACGTCACCGCCCTGCCGCCGGCCCGGCGCCGCGTCGCCATGGTCTTCCAGTCCTACGCCCTCTTCCCGCACCTCTCGGTGCGCGAGAATATCGTCTTCGGGTTGAAGGCCCGCGGCGTGCCGGCCGCCGACCGCGAGCGCCGGCTGGCGCGGGCGGTCGACGTGCTCGGCCTCGCCGGGCTCCTCGACCGCAGGCCGTCGCAGCTTTCGGGCGGGCAGCAGCAGCGCGTGGCGCTCGGCCGCGCCATCGTCGCCGAATCGCCGGTCTGCCTGATGGACGAGCCGCTCTCCAACCTCGACGCGCAGCTTCGCGGCGAGATGCGGCGCGAGATCCGCGCCCTCCAGCAGCGCCTCGGCATGACCATGGTCTACGTCACCCACGACCAGGTCGAGGCGATGACGATGGCCGACCGGGTGATCCTGATGGACCGCGGCCGCATCGCGCAGAACGGGCCGCCGGAAGAACTCTACGCCCGGCCGCACAACGCCTTTGCCGCGCGCTTCATCGGCACCCCGCCGATGAACGTCGTCGCCGCCGACGGCATCGGCGTGGCGGCACCGCGCCCCGGCCTCCTGCTCGGCGTCCGGCCGGAGGCGGTCGCGGTCGGCGGCGACGGGCTCGCCGCCACCGTGCGCTCGGTCGAGTATCTCGGTGCCGACAGCCTGATCGAGACCGACCTCGGCGGCCGCACCGTCTTCGCCAAGGCCGACGGCAAGTCCGCCCTGACGCCGGGCGCGGCGGTGCGGCTGGCCTGGGCCGAATCCGACTGTCACTGGTTCGACATGGAAACGGGCGAACGCCTGTAATGGACCGCGCCCAGGGAATGCCGGTCCTGCAACCCGGAGGGGAGACGATGACGATGCTGGTACGGACGCTGAGGAGCATGGCGCTGGCCGCCGCGGGGGCCGCCATGTCGGTCGCCGCCGCAGCCCAGACGGTCGAGGTGCCGTTCTTCTTCCCGGTCGCCGTCGGCGGGCCGATCACCAAGCTGATCGACCAGTACGCGACCGACTTCGCCAAGGAGCACCCGTCGATCAAGGTGACGCCGATCTATGCCGGCACCTACCAGGAGACGATCGTCAAGGCGCTGACCGCCCACAAGAGCGGCACCCCGCCGGTGACCTCCGTCCTGCTGTCGACCGACATGTTCACGCTGATCGACGAGGACGCGATCGTGCCGATCGACGGCTACGTCAAGACCGATGCCGACCGCGCCTGGCTGAAGAGCTTCTTCCCCGCCTTCATGATGAACAGCCAGACCGACGGCAAGACCTGGGGCGTGCCCTTCCAGCGCTCGACCGTCGTGCTCTACTGGAACAAGGAAGCCTTCAAGGAGGCCGGTCTCGACCCCGAGAAGCCGCCGCAGACCTGGGCCGAGCAGGTCGAGTTCGCGAAGAAGCTGACCAAGCGCGACGCCGCCGGGAACGCCACCCAGTGGGGTCTGCAGGTGCCGTCCTCGGGCTTCCCCTACTGGCTGTTCCAGGGCTTCACGACCCAGAACGGCGTCGAGCTGATGAACCAGGCGGGCGACACCACCTTCTACGACAAGCCTGAGGTCGTCGAGGCCCTGCAGTACTGGGTCGACCTCTCGACCAAGCACAAGGTGATGGCGCCCGGCGTCATCGAATGGGGGACGACGCCGAAGGACTTCTTCGAGCGCAAGACGGCGATGATGTGGACGACGACGGGCAACCTGACCAACGTCCGCAACAATGCCAAGTTCGACTTCGGCGTCGCCATGCTGCCCGCCGGCAAGCGCCGCGGCAGCCCGACCGGCGGCGGCAACTTCTACATCTTCAAGAAGAGCACGCCCGCCCAGCAGGAGGCGGCGGCCACCTTCATCAAGTGGATCACCTCGCCCGAGCGCGCCGCCCAGTGGGGCATCGACACCGGCTACGTCGCCGTCCGGCCCGACGCCTGGGAGACGCCGGCCATGAAGAAGTACGTCGCGGGCTTCCCGGCCGCCGCCGTCGCCCGCGACCAGCTTCCCCATGCCGTCGCCGAACTGTCGACGCACGAGAACCAGCGCGTCACCAAGGCCCTCAACGACGGGCTGCAGGCGGCGCTGACCGGCGCCAAGACCCCGGCCCAGGCGATGAAGGATGCCCAGGCCGAGGCGCAGCGCATCCTGCGCCCCTACAAGCGCTGACGGCAGCGGGGCGGTCGCCGGCGGCGGCCGCTCTCCCCTGGCGCACGCGCCACCCATGACCCGCATCAACGCCCATGTCGTCGGCTGGCTGCTGCTGCTGCCGGCCGTCGCCTTCCTGGCGCTCTTCACCCACTGGCCGGCCCTGGCGACGCTCGTCGACAGCCTCTACACGACGCCGCGCGGCAGCCGCCCGGCGCGCTTCGTCGGCGCGGACAACTACGCGGTCATGCTCGACGACCCGGTGTTCTGGCAGTCGGTCGCGAACAACCTGTGGTTCGCGGTCGGCACCATCCCGGTCTCGATCGTGCTCGCCGTCGTCATGGCGCTCTGGGTCAACGACCGGCTGGCGGGACGGGCGTGGCTGCGCACCGCCTTCTTCACCCCGACGATCCTGCCGATGATCGCCGTCGCCAACATCTGGCTCTTCTTCTACACCCCGCAATACGGCCTGCTGGAGCAGGTCACCGGGCTGTTCGGCCTGCCTTCGCACAACTGGCTCGGCAGCCGCGACACCGCACTCGCCTGCGTCGTCGTGGTGGCGATCTGGAAGGAGGCCGGCTTCTTCATGATCTTCTACCTGGCGGCCCTGCAGCAGATCCCGCCGAGCCTCGCCGAGGCGGCCGCGCTCGAGGGCGCGTCCCGCGGCTACTACCTGCGCCGGGTGGTGCTGCCGCTGCTGATGCCGACCACCATGTTCGTGCTCATCAACGCCGTCATCAACGCCTTCCGGCTGGTCGACCACATCATCGTCATGACCCGCGGCGGGCCCGACAACGCCACCTCGCTGCTGCTCTTCTACATCTACGAGGTCGGCTTCAAGTTCTGGGACACGGCCTATGCCGCCGCGCTCACCATGGTCCTGGT
>NZ_JAYSFE010000008.1:0-59612 GCF_041913585.1 Allostella sp. | reverse complement strand
CCGCCGGCTTCGACATCAAGGCCATCGGCCGCTTCACGCTCGGCCGCTACTGGAACCAGGCCAGCCCGGCGCAGCAGCAGGAGTACCTGCGGCTGTTCGAGAAGTTCATCGTCCAGGCCTATGCGGCGCGATTTGCGGAATATTCGGGCGAGCAGTTCCGCGTCGTCGGCGAGCGGCCCGACGGAGAGGTGACGCTGGTCCAGAGCGAGGTCTTCAAGCCCGGCGCCCAGCCGGCCAAGGTCGACTGGCGCGTCAATTCCTCGACCGGCCAGCCCAAGATCGTCGACGTCATCGTCGAGGGCGTCAGCATGGCCGTCACCCAGCGTTCGGAGTTCGCGGCGGTGATCCAGCGCAGCGGCGGCAACGTCGACGGCCTCATCACCGCCCTGCGCCAGAAGACCGGAAGCTGACGCCCCTTCTCCACCCCGTGGCGAGTGGCAGCCGGTTGCTCCTACCGCCGGGGTGTGGCAGCTTCTCCCGAGGGCTGCGCTAGAACTAGCGCGCTGGCACCGGCTCGCCCGAGCCGGTCCTGCATGACCACACGGGAGGAACCGACATGAAGCTAGGGGCTTGGGTGGCCGCGGCGGCCGCCCTGACGATGGCCGCCACGACCGCGGCGGCGCAGGAGATCAAGATCTCCCACCAGTGGCGCCAGAACACCGACGGCCGCGACCAGGCGACCCGGGTCTTCGTGCGCGAGGTGAATGCCCGCGACCCGAGCATCAAGTTCCGCATCTATCCGAACCGCTCGCTCGTCAGCAACCCGACGGCGCAGATCGACGGGCTGCAGGACGGCACGCTGGAAATGGCGGTCTACCCGCTGGTCTATGCCACGGGGAAGGTGCCGGAGTTCTCGATCACCATCATGCCGGGCACGGTCGGCAGCCTCGAGCAGGCGATGAAGGTCAAGAACACGCCCTTCTACGACAAGCTCCAGGAAATCTGCGCCCAGAACGGCATCCGCGTCATCACCTGGTGGTGGACGCCGGGCGGCTTCGCCACCAAGGACCGCGAGATCAAGGGTCCGGACAGCGTGAAGGGCCTGCGCATGCGCGCGGCCGACCCCTATTTCGAGCTGATGCTGAAGGACCTCGGCGCCTCGGTGCAGTCGATGCCGTCGACCGAGATCTACCCGGCGCTGCAATCGGGCGTGCTCGACGGCCTGCTGACCTCGGCCGAGAGCTTCGTCAGCATGAAGATCTACGAGCAGACGAAGCACGCGACGGCGGGCGGCGACCACACGCTGTTCATGCTGCTGCAGCCGCTCGTCATGTCGAAGCAGCACTGGGACAAGCTGACCCCGGCACAGAAGAAGGCCTTCGACGAGGCCGCGGCGAAGAGCGAGGAATTCTTCAATGGCCTCCAGAAGGAGGCCGAGCAGAAGATGGTCGAGACCTTCAAGAAGAACAACAACGCGGTCCGTTCCATGACCAAGGCGGAGTACGACGCCTGGGTCGAGGTGGCGCGCACCAAGGCGTGGCCGGCCTTCGGCCAGAACACCAAGCAGGGCAAGGAACTGCTGGACCTGCTCCTGGCAGCCCTGAAGTAGATCCGTCATCCTCCCCCGGGGGCGGCGGTGCCGCCCCCGGGCCAGCCGGTCCCGTCTCCATGCAGAGCTTCATCCGCTTCGTCGACCGGCTGGCGCTGGTCTGTGCCGTGGCCGCCGCCATCCTGGTGGCACTGTCCGTCCTCATCATCACCTGGATGATCGCGTGGCGGAGCTTCGGCAACTCCGCCTACTGGGAGATCGAGGCGTCCGTCTTCCTGTCGATCGCCGCGATCTTCCTCGCGTCGCCCTACACGCTGCGCACCAAGGGGCATGTGTCGGTCGACCTGCTCGAGGCGATCCTCCCCGACCGGGCGACCCGGCCCCTGCGCATCTTCGCCCTGCTCGTCGTCGCCGTCGTCGCCGCCTACCTCGTCTGGGAGGGCGGCAAGATGGCGTTCATGGCGATGCACGAGGGCGAGCGCACGCCCAGCCTCTGGGCGCCGCTGAAATGGCCCATCTATGCCGCCATGCCGATCGGCATGGGCCTGACCTGCCTCCAGGCGATCGTCGAGATCGCCCGCATCCGCCTCTCGCCCCCGGACGCCCGATGAGCGAACTCGAAATCGGCTGGCTCCTCTTCGGGGTCACGACGCTGGTGCTGTTCTCGGGCGTGCCGATCGCCTTCGGCCTGCTCTCGGTCTCGATCGGCTTCCTGTGGATCTTCCAGGGACCCGCCAGCCTCGCCGCGGTCGGCCGGACCTTCTTCGAGGAGATGGCGAGCTTCGTCCTGCTCACCATCCCGATGTTCATCCTGCTCGGCGCGGCGATCGGTGTCTCGCGGGCCGGTTCGGACATCTACGAATCCCTCCACCGCTGGCTGGCGCGCGTCCCGGGCGGCCTCGTCATCGCCAACATCCTCGCCTGCGGCATGTTCTCGGCCGTCTGCGGCTCGAGCCCGGCGACCGCGGCCGCCATCGGCAAGGTCGGCATTCCGGAGATGCTGCGCCGCGGCTACCCGCCGACGCTGGCGACCGGGTCGATCTGCGCCGGCGGCACGCTCGGCATCCTGATCCCGCCGTCGGTCACCCTCATCCTCTACGGCATCGCCACCGAGACCTCGATCGGGCGCCTCTTCCTCGCCGGCGTCGTGCCGGGAGTCCTGCTGGTGCTGCTCTTCGCCGCCTATTCCTGGATCTACAGCCTCTTCCAGGCGTCGACCAGCGCCCTGCGGTCGAGCGAGCGCTACTCGCTGCGCGAGAAGATGGACGGGCTCGGCCGGGTGATGCCGTTCCTCGTCATCATGGTGGTGATCGCGGTCGCCATGTATGGCGGCTGGGCGACGCCGTCGGAAATCGCCGCCCTCTCGGCCTTCCTGGCGCTGCTGCTGGTCTTCGTCATCTACCGCGCGACCTCGGCCCGCGAGGTGTGGGCGATCTTCAGCGACACGGTCCGCGAATCGACGATGATCATCATGATCATCGGGGCGGCCGGCCTCTTCGGCTACATGATGTCGCTGCTCTACGTCACCCAGACGATGGCCGACGCCCTCGTCGCCTGGAACCTCGACCGGTGGACGCTGCTCATCTTCTTCAACGTGCTGCTGCTCATCCTCGGGTGCTTCCTGCCGCCGGTCGCGATCATCCTCATGACCATGCCGATCCTGCAGCCGGTGCTGGAGGCCAACGACTTCAACCTGATCTGGTTCGGCATCCTGCTGACCATCAACATGGAGGTCGGGCTGATCACGCCGCCGGTCGGCCTCAACCTCTACGTCATCCGCGGCGTGGCACCCCAGGTCCCGCTGCCCCAGGTGCTGCTGGGGTCGCTCCCCTTCGTCGTCATCATGCTCCTCTTCATGGTCGTCCTGTCGATCTTCCCGGGCATCGCGCTGTGGCTGCCCGACACCCTGATGGGCCCGGGAAGCTGATGGCGGCGGCGGCGAGGAGGCCGGGAACGGGCACCTCGGGGACGGGTCGGGGCGGCCGCGCGTGAGCGGCCGCGACCTCGGCATCGTCCTTCTGATCGTCGTCGTCTGGGGCCTGAACTTCCCGGTCGCCAAGCTCGGCTTCACGGAGCTGCCGCCGATCCTGCTGACGGCCTTCCGCTTCGCCCTGGTGGCGCTGCTGCTGGTGCCGTTCGTCCCTCGCCCGACCGGGCGCTACCGCCAGATGCTGCTGCTGGCGACGGTGCTGGGCGGGGTGCATTTCAGCCTGATGTTCATCGGGCTGTCGCGCCTCGATTCGGCCACCGTCGCCATCGCCAGCCAGCTGACGGTGCCGTTCGCCGCCCTGCTCGCCGCGATCGTCTTCCAGGACTATCTCGGCTGGCGGCGGACGCTCGGCATGGCGGTGGCGTTCGGCGGCGTCGCCGTGATGGCGGGCGAGCCGCGCATCCTCGCCGACCCCTGGCCGCTCCTCTGGGTGGTGGCCGGCGCCTTCGCCTGGGCGGTCGCCAACATCCAGGTCAAGCGGCTCGGTCCCATCGACGGGCTGGTCCTGAACGGCTGGATGGCGGCCTTCGCCGCGCCGCAGCTCTTCCTCGTCTCCTGGCTGGTCGAGGGCGATTCCTGGTCGCGCGCCGCCACGGCCGGCTTCGCCGGGTTCGGCTCGGTCCTCTACATGGCGGTGCTGGTCACCATCCTCGGCTACGGCCTCTGGTACCGGGTGCTGCGCACCTACCCCGTCAACCTCGTCATGCCCTACACGCTGCTGGTGCCGGTGATCGGCGTCGCCGCCGGCATCGGGCTCCTCGGCGAGCCCCTGTCCTGGCCGATCGTGGTCGGCGGCGGCGCGACGCTGGTCGGCGTCGCCATCATCGTCTGGCGGCGGCCGCGGCTGACCGACCGGCAGCCGCAGCCGTGACCGCCCCGCCCGTCCGGCCGCGCCCGTCGCCCAACCACGGGCCGCGTCCCGGGGACGGCCGGATCGACATGCTGGTGCTGCACTACACCGGCATGGCCGATGCCGCCCAGGCGCTCGACCGGCTCTGCGATCCCGCCGCCGAGGTCAGCGCCCACTACCTCGTCGAGCGCGACGGCACGATCCACGGGCTGGTGGCGGAGGACCGGCGCGCCTGGCACGCCGGGCGGGCGTGGTGGCAGGGCGAGACCGACGTCAACGGCCGCTCGATCGGCATCGAGATCGAGAATCCGGGCCACGAATGGGGCTACCTGCCGTTCCCGGAGGCCCAGATGGCGGCGCTGGAGGCGCTCGCCAGCGACATCCTGGCGCGCCACCCGATCCCGCCCGGCCGGGTCGTCGGCCATTCCGACGTGGCTCCGCGCCGCAAGCTCGACCCCGGCGAACGCTTCGACTGGCGGCGGCTCGCCGCCGCCGGCATCGGCCGCTGGCCGGCGGCGCTGGACGCCGGCGGCGGGCGCCTGCCGGACGCAGCCGACGCCCTCAGGCTGCTCGCCCGCATCGGCTACGATCTCGACGACCCGGCGGCGACGGTCGCTGCCTTCCAGCGCCACTGGTATCCCGCCCGCGTCGATGGCGGCCTCGACGCCGAGACGAGGCGGCGCATCGCCGTCGTCGCCGCGTGGCCGCCCGCGTGACCGCCCGCGTGACCATTGACGCGCCGCCGCGGAAGGGCCAGTTTCCGGTCCGCCAGACGGCTGGATGGTCGCTCTCCGGCGCCGCTCGCGGCGGCGGAGGGAGGAAAGTCCGGGCTCCACGGAAACACGGTGCCGGGTAACGCCCGGCGGGGGCGACCCCAGGGACAGTGCCACAGAAAGCAAACCGCCACCCCGCGGCAACGCCGGGCGGCAAGGGTGAAAGGGTGCGGTAAGAGCGCACCGCGCATGCCGGCAACGGCTGCGGCACGGTAAACCCCACCGGGAGCAAGACCAAATAGGGACGGCCGGTCGGCGCCGCCTTCGGGCGGCGTGCGGCGCGCCAGTTTCCGGGCTGCCGTCCGGGTCGGTCGCGCGAGGCGTCCGGTAACGGGCGTCCCAGACGAATGACCATCCATGGGGGGCGACCCCCGGGACAGAACCCGGCTTACAGGCCGTCTGGCGATCTCTCCGCAATCAGCCGGTCGACGGCGTCGGCGACCCTGCGCCGGTCGGCGGCCGCGACCGTTCGCCGGGCGACGCCCGCCAGCAGGTCGCCGACCGGGTCCGGCGCCGGGCCGCCGGGCGCGACCAGCGCCAGGTCGCAGGCATCGAACGGCAGCCCTTCGGCCGCGACCGCCCGGCGCGTCAGGAGGACGGCGAGCGCCGAGGTCGCCGGGTCGTCGAGGGCGATCCGCGCCCCGGCCGGTGCCGTCGGGCCGGCGACCGGCCAGTCGCCGATCCGGACCTCGCCGCGCCGCGCCACCGCCAGCGCCGCGGTCGCGGCGCCGAGCCGGCGGACGAGATCGTCGAAGACGGCGTCCGCCACCGGCCCCTCGGCCGCGAGCAGGCAGACGATGGGGATGCGGCCGCGGCTCCCGGCCGGGAACAGGCCGTCGAGCAGGGCGTCCTCGATCACGCCCTCGGGCTCGCGCATGTAGAGGCCGGGCCCGGGATTGATCTCGCAGATCGCGCCGCCGACCTCGCGGAAGGATCGGCCGATGTCGGGGGTGATGAAGTCGATGCCGGCGCCGTCGAGCCCGACGACCTGGGCGGCGCGCTCGGCGAGCCGGCGATTGTCCGGATGCACCTCGGCCGTGACGTTGCGCGCCGTGCCGCCGCGCGAGGTGTTCGAGGTGTGGCGCAGGACGACGCGGCGCCCGGCCGCCGGCACCGCGCCCCGCTCCAGACCCTGGCGCCCGAGCAGCACGTCCGCCTCGGCGTCGAGCGCAATCCGCTTGAAGCTGGAGGAGAGGGCGGCGGTGCGGCCGGCGTTCACCCGGTCGACCAGGGCGGCGACGGTGGCGACGCCGTCCCCCACGACCGCCGCCGGCTCCTGCCGCACCGCGGAAACGAAGCGGCCATGCAGGACGAGCAGGCGCACGTTGTCGCCCGCGATCTGGCGCTCGACCAGGACCGGCCCGTGGCGGGCGGCCGCGGCATAGGCACGCCGCAGCCCGTCGGCATCGACGATCCCCGTCACCACCGCGGTCCCGAAATCGGTCGCGACCGGCTTCACCACCACGGGAAACCCGATTTCACCGGCGAGGCGGAGCGCCTCCTCCAGACTGTCGGCACGGCCGTTGGCGGGAACCGGCAGGCCCTGCCGGCGCAGCAGGGCGGCGGCCTGGTCCTTGTGGGTCGCGAGCTGGGCGGCCTGGAAGCTGGTGCCGGGGGTGTAGCTGCCGATCAAGCGGCGCTGGCGGCAGCCGATGCCGAGCCGCAGTCCGGCCCGCCCCGGCAGGAGCCGCGCCCATGGTATCCCACGGGCAGCCGCCCGCAGCAGCAGGCGCCGCGCGCTCTCGCTGTGGTCGATCACCGCCGCGCGGGCGAAGAAGCGATCCAACACGGCCCGGAACAAGGCCGGCTCGCCGGCCGCGGCGCGACGAACCGCCGTCGCCGCCGTCCGCACCGCCAGCGCCCCGACATCGCGATCCCAGAGCGGCACCACCGCCCAGTCGCGTCCGGCCCGGGCGGCGGAAGGCGCATGGCCCAGCGCCTGCTGCAAGGCAGCGCCGAGCCATGCGACGGCCTCGGCCGCCGTCGATGTCGGAAAGTCCCCCAATTGCGGCAGTTGCCGATGGGACGGCAGCCGGACGGTCGCCCCGCCACCCTCCAGGCGGACGACCGCCGACGGGCCGGGGGCGGCCAGGCTGGGCCCGGCGAACAGCTCTATCCCGAGAACGGCCATGGGTGGCATCGGCGACCTCCGGGGTTGGCGACGCAAGTCGAACCGCAACAGAACATACCGCGAACACTCCAGCATTCCTGCGCCGTTCCCGGCATCGCGTGGAGGCATGCTTCGGGAGATAAGCAAATCTTGTCCAAAACAGAACAAACCCAAGCATTTAGGGGGAGGGTCACATTGACTCCCACCAATGCCCATGATATCCCACGAAATCCCAGAGCGGACCATCCACGGGCCGTTCCGGGGCGGAGCGATGCCGGAGGGGGTCAGTTCCGGTGTCGTCCGGGGGGAGGCGATGACGGTGTTCGTCTCGACGTTCGTGAACCGGATCGACCGCAAGGGACGGGTTTCCGTCCCGGCGACGTTCCGCGCCGCCCTCCGGAACGGGACTTTCGAAGGGATCGTGGCCTTCCCGGCATTGGGCCAGCCAGCGTTCGAAGGCTGCGGGATGGATTTCATGGAGCGTCTTTCGGCCAGCGTCGACGAGCTCGACATGTTCTCGCCCCGGCGGGACGAGCTGACCGCGATCGTGTTCGCCGACGCCCATCAGCTGGCCTTCGACGGCGAAGGCCGCATCAGCCTGCCCGAGGCGGTGATCGAGCATTGCCGGATCCAGACCGAGGTCGCCTTCGTCGGCCGCGGCAAGTCCTTCCAGATTTGGGAACCAGCGACCTTCCGCGAGCATGCCGCGGAGGTCCGGAGACGCGCCCTGAGTGAGGGCGCGACGCTCCCCGTCCGTCCGGTTGCGCCGGGGGGAAAAGCGCCGTGATCGGACGGGGAGCGACCACATCCACGCCGGCGGAGGCGCCGGTGCACGTCCCGGTGATGCTGCCGGAAGTCCTCGACGCGCTGGCGCCGCGCGCGGGCGGCATCTATGTCGACGGCACCTTCGGCGCCGGAGGCTACAGCCGGGCGATCCTCGACGCCGCGCCGTGCCGCGTCTGGGGCATCGACCGCGACCCGGAGGCGGTCGCCCGCGGCCGCGCCCTGGCCGAGCGCTACCCGGGCCGGCTCGACGTCGTCGAGGGCCGCTTCGGCGAGATGGACCGCCTGCTCGGCGAGCGCGGGGTCGCTGCCGTCGACGGCGTGACGCTCGACCTCGGCGTCTCCTCGCCGCAGATCGACACCCCCGAGCGCGGCTTCTCGTTCCGCCAGGACGGGCCGCTCGACATGCGCATGGGCAGCGACGGACCGACCGCCGCCGACCTCGTCGCGACCACCGAAGAGCGCGATATGGCGGACATCATCTTCCGCTATGGTGAGGAACGGCACGCCCGTCGAGTCGCACGCGCCATCGTCGCCGCCCGGGCGGAAGGCCCCATCACCCGGACCTCGGCGCTGGCGGAGATCGTGCGTCGCGCGGTGCCGCGCTCGAACGATGGGATCGACCCTGCGACGCGAACGTTCCAGGCCCTGCGCATTGCCGTCAACGACGAGATGGGAGAGCTCGAGCGCGGGCTCGACGCCGCCGAACGGCTGCTCGCGCCGGGCGGCCGCCTCGCCGTCGTCGCCTTCCACTCGCTCGAGGACCGGACGGTCAAGGCGTTCCTGCGCGGCCGCAGCGGCGCCGGCGGCGAGGGCTCGCGCCATCTGCCGCCGACGGCCCGCGCCGCCGCCAGCTTCCGCCTGCTCGGCGGCCGCGCCGTCCGCCCGTCCGACGCCGAGTGCCGCGCCAACCCGCGCGCCCGCTCGGCCCGGCTGCGGGCCGCGGAGCGCACCCATGCGCCGGCATGGACGCTAGCTTCCTTCTCCGCGGCGGACGCCGCCGGATCGTCGTCCGGCCGAGCCCCGCGCGCCGGCGGGAGCGTCTCGTGATCCGGATCACGCTCGCCTTCTGGATCGGGCTCGTCTGCGCCCTGGGATACGGCGTGTTCCAGGTCAAGTACGAGGTCCAGGAGATGGAGGCCCGCCTCGTCCAGCTGCAGCGCGGCATCGTCAGCGAGCAGCAGGCGATCCACGTCCTGCGGGCGGAGTGGAGCTACCTCAACCAGCCCGCACGGCTGGAGACGCTGGCCAAGCGGCACCTGCCGCTGGGGCCGATCGCCGCCAGCCAGATCGGCACCATCGAGGACGTGCCGCTGCGCCAGGCGGCCCCGGCGCCGGCGCCGATGACGCCCCCGCTCGTCCGCCACACCGCCCCGCCCTCGCCCGCCACCCGGCCCGTCGTCGGCGCCACCTACACGACGCCGGTGCGGCGATGACGCGCGACGGACCGCCGCCGGTCACCGACCTCGCCGCCTGCCGCCCACAGACCCGCGGCACGGCCTTCCGCGGCGGCCCGCCGGGGGGTCCGCTGCACGCCGCCGTCGAGAAGGGGCAGAGCCGGCTCGTCTTCCTCGCCGCGATGTTCTCGCTGGCGTTCCTGGTCATCGCCGGGCGGCTCGTCGACGTCACCCTGATGGCCCAGCCGGCCGAGCCGAAGACCGTTCACGCGCCGCCCCGCCCGACCGAGACGGAGCGGGCCGACATCGTCGACCGCAACGGCACCCTGCTCGCCACCAGCCTGCCGACGCCCTCGCTCTACGCCAACCCCAAGGTGGTGCCGGACGCAGCCGAGGCGGCGCGGCGCCTCGCGCCCATCCTCGTCGGCACGAGCGAGGCCGACATCCGCGCCAAGCTCTCCGAGGACCGCAGCTTCGTCTGGGTCCGCCGGCAGCTGACGCCGCGCCAGCAGCACGACGTCATCCGCCTCGGCATCCCCGGGCTCGAGTTCCAGCGCGACGAGCGCCGCATCTATCCGCAAGGCCGCCTCGCCGCCCATGTCGTCGGCTTCGCCGGCGTCGACCATGTCGGCCTGCAAGGGGTCGAGAAGACCCTGGAGCGCCAGATCCGCGGCGCCACCGAACCGGTGCAGCTCGCCATCGACCTCCGGGTCCAGCACGTCCTGCGCGACGAACTGCAGCGCACGGTCAAGGAGTTCAATGCGATCGGCGCCGCCGGCATCGTCATGGACGCCCACACCGCCGAGGTCCTGGCGCTGGTCTCGCTGCCCGACTACGACGCCAACTTCCCGGGCACCGCCAATCCCGACACGCTGTTCAACCGGGTGACGCTCGGCGTCTACGAGATGGGCTCGGTCTTCAAGGTGCTGACCGCGGCGATGGCGCTCGACAGCGGCAAGATCGGCATGGCGAGCGGCTACGACGCCTCGCGGCCGATCCAGGTCTCGCGCTTCTCGATCAGCGACTACAAGGGCAAGAACCGCTGGCTCTCGGTGCCGGAGATCATCAAGTACTCGTCGAACATCGGCGCCGCCAAGATGGCGCTCGACCTCGGCATCCCGGCCCAGCGCGCCTTCTTCGACAAGATCGGCTTCCTCAAGATGCCGCAGCTCGAGCTGCCCGAGCTCGGGGCGCCGCTGGTGCCCAACCCGTGGCGCGAGATCAACGCCATGACCATCGCCTTCGGCCACGGCATCTCGGTCACGCCGCTGCACGTCGTCACGGCCGAGGCGGCGATGGTCAATGGCGGCATCCTGCGCCGGCCGACCCTCCTCAAGCACCCCTACGGCACCAGCCCCGCCGGCACCCGGGTCATCAAGGCGAAGACCTCGGACGACATCCGCCGGCTGATGCGGCTGGTCGTCACCGACGGCTCGGGCAAGCGGGCGAACGTGCCGGGCTACCTCGTCGGCGGCAAGACCGGCAGCGCCGAGAAGGCCGCGGGCCGCGCCTATCGCCGCAAGGCCCTGCTCTCCTCCTTCGTCGGCGCCTTCCCGATGAACGACCCGCAATACGTCATGCTGGTCATGGTCGACGAGCCGCAGGGCAACGCCCAGTCGCAGGGCTACGCCACCGGCGGCTGGGTCGCGGCCCCGCTCTTCGGCCGGATCGTCGAGCGCATCGCGCCCATCGTCGGCGTCCGCCCGGTCGACGAGGACAGCCCGCAGATCCGCCGCGACCTGATCGTCCAGGCCAGCGCCCCGGGGCGCAGCCCCAATGCGGCTCGCTGAGCTGATGGCCCGGACGGAGACCCGGCCAGCGAGGATCCAGGACGCGCGCCCAGCTTCGGTCCCGCCCCGAATCGAGATGGGCGGAGCCACCGCCGGTCCCGAAATCCGCGGCATCGCGGTCGATTCCCGTGCCGTCGAGCCGGGCTTCCTCTTCGCCGCCCTGCCCGGCCTCGCGACCGACGGCCGCCGCTTCATCGCCGACGCCGCGGCGCGCGGCGCGGTCGCGGTGCTGGCGCCCGAGGGCACGGCCCTGCCGGACGGCGTCGACCTGGCGCTGCTGACCGACCCCAACCCGCGCCGCCGCCTCGCCCTGCTGGCCGCCGCCTTCCACGCACCGCAGCCGGAGCGGGTGGCCGCCGTCACCGGCACCAACGGCAAGACCTCGACCGCCGACTTCGCCCGCCAGCTCTGGGCCGCGACCGGCCGCGCCGCCGCCAGCCTCGGCACGCTCGGCATCCGCGCCCCCGGCTTCGAGCGCAAGGGGACGCTGACGACGCCCGACCCGGTGGTGCTGCACGCCGCCCTGGCCGACCTCGCGCAGCGCGGCGTCGCCCGCGTCGCCCTGGAAGCCTCCAGCCACGGGCTCGACCAGTTCCGCCTCGACGGCATCCGCATCGCCATCGCCGCCTTCACCAACCTGACGCGCGACCATCTCGACTATCATCCCGACATGGCCGCCTATCGCGCCGCCAAGTTCCGCCTGTTCGCCGCGGTGATGGAGCCGGGCGGCACCGCCGTCCTCAATGCCGACAGCGACGAGTTCCCGGGTCTCGCCGCCATCTGCCGCGAGCGGGGCCATCGCATCGTCGGCTACGGGCACCGTGGCGCCGACATCCGCCTGCTGCGGCAGGAGCTCCACACCGAAGGCCAGCGCCTGACGATCGGCGTCGCCGGGCGGGAATGGACGGTCGACCTGCCGCTCGCCGGGGACTTCCAGGCGATGAACGCGCTGGCGGCGCTCGGCATCGTGCTCGCGGACGGCGTCGCGGCCGAGGCGGCGGTGCCGGCGTTGGCGCGGCTCGCGGGCGTGCCGGGCCGGATGCAGCAGGTCGCCCGCCTCGCCAACGGCGCCGCGGTCTATGTCGATTTCGCCCATACCCCGGACGCGCTGACCACGGTGCTGGAGGCGCTGCGCCGGCACACGGCCGGCCGCCTCGTCTGCGTCTTCGGCTGCGGCGGCGACCGCGATCCCGGCAAGCGCCCCGAGATGGGAGCGGCGGTCGGCCGCGGCGCCGACCGCGTCATCGTCACTGACGACAATCCGCGCGGCGAGGACCCGGCGGCGATCCGCGCCCCGGCCGTCGCCGCCGCCCGCCGCTTCGCCGCCGACGTCACCGAGATCGGCGACCGCCGGCAGGCGATCTTCACGGCGGTCGCCCAACTCGGCCCCGGCGACGTGCTGGTGGTCGCCGGCAAGGGCCACGAGTCCGGGCAGACGATCGGCGGGCAGACCCTGCCCTTCGACGACGGCACGGTCGCGCGGGAGGCGGTCGCCACGGCGGCCGCGATCCAGTGACCGCGCGCCCGCTCTGGACCGCGGCCGAGATCGCGGCGGCCACGGGGGCGGCGCTGCCGGCCGGCGCCGCCTGGAGCGCCGACGGCGTCTCCATCGACAGCCGGACGCTCGCCGCGGGCGACCTGTTCGTGGCGCTGAAGGGCCCGAACTTCGACGGCCACGGCTTCGTCGGCCGCGTCCTGGCCGCCGGGGCGGCGGGAGCCATGGTCGACCATGTCCCGGACGGGACCGACCCGGCCGATCCGCGCCTCGTCCGGGTCGACGATACGCTGGCGGCACTGGCCCGGCTCGGCCGCGCCGGCCGCGACCGCACCCGGGCGCGCGTCGTCGCGGTCACCGGCAGCGTCGGCAAGACCGGGACCAAGGAACTGCTGCGGCTGGCGCTCGAGGCCAACGGCAGCACGATCGCCAGCCGCGCCAGCCTCAACAACCATTGGGGCCTGCCGCTCAGCCTCGCGCGGGTGCCGCGGGACGTCGACTGGGTCGTCCAGGAGGTCGGCATGAACCACGCCGGCGAGATCGCCGCGCTGGCGCCGATCGCGCGCCCGCATGTCGGCGTGGTCACCACGGTCGAGCCGGTGCATATCGAGTTCTTCCCCTCGGTCGAGGCGATCGCCGACGCCAAGGCCGAGCTCTTCCTCGGCATGGATGCCGACGGAACGGCCGTCCTCAACCGGGACAACCCGCATTTCGAGCGGTTGGCGTCGCACGCACGGGCGCGCGGCATCCGCCGCATCCTGGATTTCGGCACCGCGGCCGGGACCCACGCCCATCTCGAGGCGGCCGACCTCGGCGAGGCCGGCAGCACCGTCGCGGCGACGGTCGGCGGGCGGCGGCTCCGCTACCGGCTGGGCGCGCCCGGCCGGCACTGGGTCGTGAACAGCCTGGCCGCGCTCGCCGCCGTCGACGCGCTCGGCGCCGACGTCGCCGCCGCGGCCGATGCGCTGGCCGCGATCGCCGCACCCGCCGGACGGGGTGCGCGGCGCGAGATCGCGCTGCCGGGCGGCGGCGCCTTCACGCTCCTCGACGAGAGCTACAACGCCAATCCCGCGTCGATGCGCGCCGCCTTCTCGGTCCTGGCCGCGACCCGGCCCGGCCCCGGCGGCCGGCGCATCGCGGTGCTGGGCGACATGCGCGAGCTGGGCGAGCCGGGCCCGCGGCTACATGCCGCGCTGGCCGAGCCCCTGGCCGAGGCGGGAGTGGATATGGTGTTCTGCTGCGGTCCGCTGATGGCGCATCTCCATGCCCGCCTTCCGGCCGCCGCCCGCGGCGCCCATGTCGCGACCTCCGACGAACTGGCAGCGATCGTCGCCGAAGCCGTCCGCGCCGGCGATGTCGTCACGGTCAAGGGTTCGCTCGGGACGCGCATGGCGCCCATCGTCCAGCGCCTGACGGCCGGCCCCTGGGGCCGCGTGCCGCAGGCGGCTCTCTGAAGAGGCTTCCGGGTCCCGTGCTCTACAACCTGCTCGCGCCGCTGGCCGACGAATTCAGCGCGTTCAACCTGTTCCGCTACCTGACCTTCCGCAGCGGCGGCGCCGTCGTGACCGCGCTCTTCATCAGCTTCGCGCTCGGGCCCTCGATCATCCGCTGGCTGAAGTCGCGCCAGCCGCACGGCCAGCCGATCCGCGCGGACGGCCCGCAGAGCCACCTGCTGACCAAGAAGGGCACGCCCACCATGGGCGGCTCGCTGATCCTGATCGCGCTCACCATCTCGACCCTGCTGTGGGCCGACCTCGGCAACGGCTATGTCTGGGTCGTGCTCTTCGTCACCCTCGGCTTCGGGCTGGTCGGCTTCGGCGACGACTACCTGAAGCTGACGCGGCGCAACCATCGCGGCCTGCCGGGACGCCTCAAGCTCGCCGCCCAGATCCTGATCGGCCTCGTCGCGACCTTCTGGATCATGCAGCTGACGCGCGACCCGCTGTCGACCCAGCTGGCGGTACCGTTCCTCAAGAACGTGCTGATCGACCTCGGCTGGCTCTTCCTGCCCTTCGGCGTGCTGGTGATGGCGGGGGCGTCCAACGCCGTCAACCTCACCGACGGGCTGGACGGGCTGGCGATCGTGCCGGTGATGATCGCCGCCGGCTGCTTCGCCCTCATCACCTACCTCGCCGGCAACGCCATCTTCGCCAACTATCTCCAGATCCACCACATTCCGGGCTCGGGCGAACTCGCGGTCTTCTGCGGCGCGCTGGTCGGCGCCAGCCTCGGCTTCCTCTGGTTCAACGCGCCGCCCGCGATGGTCTTCATGGGCGACACCGGATCGCTGTCGGTCGGCGGCGCCCTCGGCGCCATGAGCGTGATCGTCAAGCACGAGATCGTCCTCATCATGATCGGCGGGCTCTTCGTGCTGGAGACGGTATCGGTCATCGTCCAGGTCCTCTCCTTCCGGCTGACCGGCAAGCGGGTCTTCCGGATGGCGCCGCTGCACCATCATTTCGAGAAGAAGGGCTGGGCGGAGCCGACCATCGTCATCCGCTTCTGGATCATCGCCTCGATCCTGGCCTTGGCCGGGCTCTCGACGCTGAAGCTGCGGTGACGGCGGCGATGATCCCCGTTCGCGAATATGCCGGCCGCCGCGTCCTGGTGCTGGGCCTCGCCCGCAGCGGGCTGGCGGCGGCGCGCGCGCTGATCGCGGGCGGTGCCGAGGTCGGGGTGTGGGACGACGGCCCGGCCGGCCGCGCGGCGGCGGCCGCCGCCGGCCTCGCCCTCGCCGATCCCGCGGCCGAGGACTGGTCGCGGGTGGCGGCGCTGGTCATGAGCCCGGGCGTGCCGCTCACCCATCCCGCACCGCATCCGGCCGTGCTGGCGGCCCGCGCGGCCGGCGTCCCGGTCACGGGCGACATCCAGCTCTTCCGCCGCGCCTGCCCGGAGGCGCGCATCTGCGCCGTCACCGGCACCAACGGCAAGTCGACGACGACGGCGCTCATCGGCCATATCCTGACGTCGGCGGGCGTGCCGGCGGCGACGGGCGGCAATCTCGGCACCGCCGCCTTCGATCTGCCCCGGCTCGGCCCCGATGGGGTCTATGTGCTGGAGCTATCCTCGTTCCAGCTCGACCTCGTGGACGGCGCGACCTTCGAGGTCGCGGTCCTCCTCAACGTCGCGCCCGATCATCTCGACCGCCACGGGACGATGGCCAACTACGTCGCCGCCAAGCAGCGCATCTTCGCCGGCCAGGACGGCCGCCGCACCGCGGTCGTCGGCATCGACGACGCGGTCGCGGCGGCGATCGCCGACGGGCCGCTGGCGGCCGGCGTCGTCCGCATCTCGGGCGCCGACGCGGCCGGCGCCGACGTCCGCGTCGCGGACGGCGTGCTGACCGACGCCGAGGGTCCGGTGCTCGACCTCGCGCGCGCCGCCACCCTGCCCGGCAGCCACAACGCCCAGAACGCCGCCGCCGCCTTCGCCGCCGCGCGCGCCCTCGGCCTCGACCGCGCCGCGGTCGCCCGCGCGATCCCGCACTATCCGGGCCTGCCGCACCGCCAGGAACTGGTGGCGGTCATCGACGGCGTGCCCTACGTCAACGACAGCAAGGCGACCAATGCCGACGCCGCGGCCCGGGCGCTCGCCTGCTACGACGCCGTCTACTGGATCGCCGGCGGCGTGCCCAAGGCGGGCGGCATCGCCGCGCTGGCGCCGCTCTTCGGACGCATCGCCCACGCCTTCCTGATCGGCGAGGCGGCGCCCGACTTCGCGCGCACGCTGGCCGGCCGGGTGCCGCACACCGTGGCGGGCGACCTCGCCCAGGCGCTGCGCCTCGCCCAGGAGCGCGCCGCTTCCGAGCGCCGCATGGGCGCAGTCGTGCTGCTGTCGCCGGCCTGCGCCTCCTTCGACCAGTTCCGCGATTTCGAGGATCGCGGCAACCGCTTCCGTTCCCTCGTCTCGGCGCTGCCCGGACGCAGGGTCCTGATCGCTCCGGCGGAGACCGCGGCATGACGACGATCCCCCGCACCGACACCTCGCTCTTCGGGCAATGGTGGTGGACCGTCGACCGCTGGACGGTCTTCGCGCTCGCCGCCATCATCGGCGTCGGCGCCGTCATGCTGCTGGCGGCGAGCCCGCCCGTGGCCGAGCGCATCGGCCTCGAGCCGCTGCATTTCGTGAAGCGGCAGATGCTGCTGCTGCCGGTCGCCATTGGCGTCATCTTCTTCGTCTCGCTGCAGCCGCCGCGGGTGATCCGCCGGCTGGCGCTGGCGGTCTTCTCGGTCTCGGTCATCATGCTCGCCCTGACCTTCGTCATGGGGGCCGAGATCAAGGGCGCGCGGCGCTGGATCTCGCTGCCCGGGATGTCGATCCAGCCGTCGGAGTTCGTGAAGCCGACCTTCGCGGTGCTCACCGCCTGGCTGCTCGCCCAGGGCAAGGCGAGCGCCCGCTTCCCGGGCGGGCTCGTCGCGGTGACGCTGTTCGCGGTCATCGTCGCCATGCTGCTGAAGCAGCCCGATCTCGGCATGGCGGTCGTCGTCGGCGCCGTCTGGTTCGTCCAGGTCTTCCTCGCCGGCCTGCCGATCATCCTGGTGCTGATCCTGGCCGGCCTCGGCGTCGCCGGGCTGTTCGGCGCCTACATGCTGCTGCCGCACGTCACCAGCCGCATCAACCGCTTCCTCGACCCGGCCGCCGGCGACAGCTACCAGATCGACCGCTCGATCGAGGCCTTCGCCAATGGCGGCCTGTTCGGGCGCGGCCCCGGCGAGGGCACGATCAAGAACTGGCTGCCCGACGCCCATGCCGACTTCGTCTTCGCCGTCGCCGGCGAGGAACTCGGCCTCATCGCCTGCCTCTTCATCGTGCTGCTGTTCGCCGTCGTCGTCGTCCGCAGCGTCCTGCGGGTGACCAGCGAGCAGAGCCTCTTCGTCATCCTGGCGGCCGCCGGCCTCGCCACCCAGCTCGGCCTCCAGGCGGTGGTCAACATGGCGTCGTCGCTGCACCTGATGCCGACCAAGGGCATGACCCTGCCCTTCATCAGCTATGGCGGCTCGTCGATGCTGGCGCTGGCGCTCGGCACCGGCATGCTGCTCGCCCTGACGCGCCGCCGCTTCGGCGGCATCGAGCCGTGACCGTCCGCGTCGTCCTCGCCGCCGGTGGCACCGGCGGCCATCTCTTCCCGGCCGAGGCGCTGGCGCGGGCGCTGGCCCGGCACGGCGCCGAGCCGGTGCTGGTCACCGACCCGCGGACCGCCGGCTTCGCCCAGCCGGTGCCGGGCATGGCGGTCCACCGCCTGCCGCTGCAGCCGATGCGCGGCGGCGTCGTCGGCCGCATCCGCGGCGGCATCGGCCTCTGCGCCGGCACGCTGGCGGCGCGCGGGCTGCTGCGCCGGCTGGCGCCGGACGCCGTCGTCGGCTTCGGCGGCTATCCCTCGGTGCCGACCGTCTTCGCCGCCCGCAATCTCGGCCGGCCGATCCTGCTGCACGAGCAGAACGCGGTGCTGGGCAAGGCCAACCGGATGCTGGCCGGACGCGCCACGCGCATCGCCACCTCCTTCCCCCGCGTCCGCCTGCTCGACGCCGGCCTCGCCGGCAAGGTCGTCGAGACCGGCAACCCGGTGCGCCCGGCGATCACCGAGATCGGCCGCCGCCCCTACGCCCCGCCGGCCGCCGACGGCCCGATCGAGATGCTGGTGATGGGCGGCAGCCAGGGCGCGCGCGTCTTCGCCACCCGCCTGCCCGAGGCGCTGGCGCTGCTGCCGGAGGGGCTGCGCGACCGCCTGCGTCTGACACAGCAGGCGCGGCCCGACGACGTCGCCCTGGTCCGCGAGACCTATGCCCGCGCCGGCATCCCGGCCACCGTCGAGCGTTTCTTCGACGACGTGCCGGAGCGGCTGGGGCGGGCCCATCTCGTCGTCTCGCGGTCCGGCGCCTCGACGGTGGCCGAGATCGCCGCCGCCGGCCGCCCGGCCCTGCTGGTGCCCTACCCGCACGCCGCCGACGACCACCAGACCGACAATGCCCGGCACCTCGCCGACGCCGGCGCCGCCTGGCTGGCGCCGGAAGGCGAAACCGACGCCGCCGGCCTCGCGGCGCTGCTCGGGCGGGCCCTCGGCGATCCAGCCGCGCTCGCCGCGGCGGCGGCACGCGCGCTGGCGCTCGGCCGACCGGACGCCGCCGACCGCCTCGCCGACGCCGTCCTCGCCCTCGTCTCCGACCGCCGGCCGATGGAGCACGCGGCATGAGGACCATCCCGCTCTCGATCGGCACCATCCATTTCGTCGGCATCGGCGGCATCGGCATGAGCGGCATCGCCGAGGTGCTGCACCAGCTGGGCTACCAGGTTCAGGGCAGCGACGTCGCCGACGGCGCCAATGTCCAGCGCCTGCGCCAGCAGGGCATCCCGGTCGCCATCGGCCATCGCGCCGAGAACCTGGGGCCGGCCCAGGTCGTCGTCGTCTCCTCCGCCATCAAGGCCGACAATCCCGAAGTCGCCGACGCCCGCGCCCGGCTGCTGCCGGTGGTCCGCCGCGCCGAGATGCTGGGCGAACTGATGCGGCTGCGCTGGTCGATCGCGATCGCCGGCACCCACGGCAAGACGACCACCACCTCGATGGTGGCGGCGATGCTGGACGCGGCCGAGATGGAGCCGACCGTCATCAACGGCGGCATCATCAACGCCTACGGCACCAACGCGCGGATCGGCCGCGGCGAGTGGATGGTGGTCGAGGCCGACGAGTCCGACGGCACCTTCGTCAAGCTGCCGGCGACGATCGCCGTGGTCACCAACATCGACCCCGAGCATCTCGACTTCTACAAGACCTTCGAGGCCGAGCAGCGCGCCTTCGTCCAGTTCGTCGAGAACCTGCCCTTCTACGGCTTCGCGGTGCTCTGCATCGACCATCCGGTGGTCCAGACCATGATCCCGCTCGTCTCCGACCGGCGGGTCATCACCTACGGCCTGTCGCCGCAGGCCGACGTCCGCGCGGTCGACGTGCGCATCGGCGCCGGCGGCAGCCGCTTCGACGCCGTCGTGTCCGACCGCACGAACGACACGCGCCGCACCATCGCCGACATATCGATGTCGATGCTGGGCGAGCACAACGTGCAGAACGCGCTCGCCGCCATCGCCGTCGGCATCGAGATGGGCTTCGACGACGCGGTCATCCGCCGCGGGCTCGCCAGCTTCGCCGGGGTGAAGCGGCGCTTCACCCGCACCGGCGAGGCGAACGGCGTCACGGTCATCGACGATTACGGCCACCATCCGGTCGAGATCGCCGCCGTCCTGCGGGCGGCGCGCGCGGCGACCCGGCGCGGCGTCGTCGCCGTGGTGCAGCCGCACCGCTACACCCGGCTCGCCAGCCTGTTCGACGAGTTCTGCACCTGCTTCAACGACGCCGACGCCGTGATCGTCGCCGACGTCTATGCGGCCGGCGAGGCGCCGATCGCCGGCATCGACCGCGACGCCCTGGTCGAGGGGCTGCGCGCCCACGGCCACCGCCAGGTCCTGCCCCTGCCCGGCCCCGACCGCCTGGCGACGATGGTGCGCGAACTGACGCGGCCGGGCGATCTCGTCGTCTGCCTCGGCGCCGGCTCGATCACCCAGTGGGCGCACGCGCTGCCGGGCCAGCTCGAGCACCTGCGCCAGGGGATGCGCGCATGATGGCGGCCGCCCGGGCGCGCGAAGCGACCCTGATCGAGCGGCTGCCGCCGGTGCGCGGCCGCCTCGGGACCGCGGTGCCGCTCGCCCCCGTCACCTGGTTCCGCGTCGGCGGCCCGGCCGAGGTGCTGTTCCGCCCGGCCGACGCCGACGATCTCGCGTCCTTCCTCGCCGCCTGCCCGGCCGACGTGCCGGTGACCCCGATCGGCGTCGCCTCCAACCTGCTGGTCCGCGACGGCGGCGTGCCGGGCGTCGTCGTCCGCCTCGGCCGCGGCTTCGCCGGGGTCACGGTCGCCGGCGACCGCATCACCGCCGGCGCCGGCGCGCTCGACGGCACGGTCGCCGCCGTCGCCCGCGACGCCGGCCTCGCCGGGCTCGAGTTCCTCTCGGGCGTCCCCGGCACCATCGGCGGCGCCCTCCGGATGAACGCCGGCTGCTACGGCCGCGAGGTGGCGGACGCGCTGGTCGAACTGGAGGCCGTCGACCGCGCCGGCCGACGGCACCGCGTCGCCGCCGCCGCGGCCGGCCTCTCCTACCGGCACTGCGGCCTGCCCGAGGACTGGATCTTCCTCGCCGCCACCTTCCGCGGCACGCCGGACGATCCCGAGGCGATCGGCCGGCGCATGGCCGAACTCGCCCGCCGGCGCGAGGAGACGCAGCCGATCCGGGCCCGCACCGGCGGCAGCACCTTCGCCAACCCCGAGGGCGACCGCGCCTGGCGGCTCGTCGACGAGGCCGGTTGCCGCGGCCTCGTCGTCGGCGGGGCGCAGGTGTCCGAAAAGCACTGCAACTTCCTGGTCAATCTCGGCGACGCGACGGCAGCCGACATCGAGGGGCTCGGCGAGGAGGTGCGGCGGCGGGTCGCCGCCCGGTCCGGCATCCGCCTTGCCTGGGAAATCCGGCGCATCGGAATTCCGGTCGCGCGCCATGCGCATTCGGCTGTAGAGGCGTCATCATGACGAAGCGAGTCGCGGTACTGATGGGCGGCTGGTCCGCCGAGCGCGAGGTTTCCCTGGCATCGGGCCGCGACTGCGCGGCGGCGCTCGGCGAGGCCGGCTACGACGTCGAGACGATCGACGTCAGCCGCGACCTCAAGGCGCTGATGCGGGCGCTGACCCCCCGGCCCGACGTCGTCTTCAACGCGCTGCACGGCAACGGCGGCGAGGACGGCACGATCCAGGGCGTGCTCGACTTCCTGGAGATCCCCTACACCCATTCCGGCCTGCTGGCGTCCGCCCTGGCGATGGACAAGCCGACCGCCAAGCGCATCTTCGCCGCCGCCGGCCTGCGCTGCCCCGAGGGCCGGGTGCTGCCGCTGGAGCGGCTGCGGGACGGCGAGCCGCTGCCCCGTCCCTACGTCCTGAAGCCGACGCACGAGGGGTCGAGCGTCGGCGTCGTCATCGTCCGCGAGGGCGCCAACGCGCCGCTGCCCAGCGCCGCCGACTGGCCGCACGGGCGCGATGTGCTGGCCGAGCGCTTCATCCCCGGCCGTGAGCTGACGGTGGCGGTGATGGGCGACCGGGCGCTGGGGGCGCTGGAAATCCGCCCGCGCGGCGAGTTCTACGACTACACCGCCAAGTACGCCCCCGGCGGGTCCGACCATGTCGCCGGCGAGGCGCTGCCGCGCGAGGTCCATGCCGAGGCGATGGACATGGCGCTGCGCGCCCACCGCGCGCTCGGCTGCCGCGGCGTCAGCCGCGCCGACCTGCGCTGGGACGATTCCGGGCCGGGCCGCGGCGAGCTCTACCTGCTCGAGGTCAACACCCAGCCCGGCATGACCCCGACGTCGCTGGTGCCGGAGATCGCCGCCATGGCGGGCTACTCCTTCCCGGCACTGGTGTCGTGGATGGTCGAGGAGGCACGATGCGGCTCCTGAACCACCCGCTGGGCCTGCTCGGCCAGCGCCGCGACAAGACCGGCCGCCGCGTCGCGCAGCGGCGCATCTGGCCGCGCTGGGTCCGCCCGGCGGCGACCGCCGGGGCGGCGCTGCTCGCGGTGGCGGCGGTCGCGACCGGCTGGGCGGCGTGGCAGGGCGGCTGGGCCACCCGCCAGGCGCAGGAGGCGATGGGCCGCTTCGTCGCCGCGACGGCCGATGCCGGCCTCGCGGTCGAGGAGATCCTGGTCGAGGGCCGTCTGCACACGCCGCGCGAGTCGATCCTGGCCGCGGTCGACGCCCATCGCGGCACGCCGCTGCTCTCGATCGATCCCAACACCGTCAAGGAGCGGCTCGAGGGCCTGCCCTGGATCCGCGCGGCGGCCGTCGAGCGGCAGCTCCCCGGAACCCTGTTCATCCGCCTCGTCGAGCGCCGGCCGATGGCCGTCTGGCAGCGCCGCGGCCAGCTCGTGCTGATCGACGAGCAGGGCCGGGAGCTCGGCGACGAAGGCATCGAGTATTTCCCGCGCCTGCCCTTCATCGTCGGCGAGGACGCCCATCGCGTCGCCGCCGACCTGGTGGCGATGCTGGCGGCCGAACCCAGCCTGCGCGGCCGCGTCGTGTCGGCGGTCCGGGTCGGCGGCCGGCGCTGGAACCTGCAGCTCGACAACGGCATCGAGATCCGGCTGCCGGAGGCGCGCGCCGCCGAGGCCTGGACCGAGGTCGCGGCCATGGACCGCGCCCACCGCCTGCTGTCGCGCCAGATCACCATCGTCGACCTGCGCGATCCCGACCGCATCCACCTGCGGCGCGCCAAGGATGCCGGCCCGGGCCAGCCCGGCAAGAAGGACCGCGATGTCTGACGGTCGTTGCATGAAGGGTCCGACGGCATGAAGGCCCTGGCCCGTCCGCGCCCGCGCGGCCCGATCGTCGCCGTCGACGTCGGCACGACGAAGACCTGCTGCTTCATCGCCCGTGCCGACGAGGGGCAGCTCCAGATCCTGGGCATCGGCCATCAGGCGTCGCACGGCATGCGCGCCGGCACGATCCTCGACATGGAGACGGTCACCACCTCGATCACCAACGCGGTCGACGCGGCCGAGAAGATGCTGGGCGACCGCATCCGCGACATCTTCGTCAACGTCTCGGGCGGCCAGCCGACCTCGCGCATGGTCACGGTCGACATGGCCCTCTCCGGCCGCGAGATCGACGACGGCGACGTCCGCCGGCTGCACGAGCACGGCCGCTCCATGGTCGAGCCCGGCGACCGCCACCTCCTGCACTCGATCCCGACCAGCTACATCGTCGACGGCAACCGCGGCATCCGCGACCCGCGCGGCATGTACGGCGAGCGGCTGGGCGTGCAGGTCCACACCATCACGACCGCGGCCAGCGTCGTCCGCAACCTGGTGCTGTGCGCCCACAAGGCCCAGCTCGAGATCGAGGGGCTGGTCTCCTCGCCCTTCGCCGCCGGCCTCGCCTGCCTCGTCGAGGACGAGATGGATCTCGGCGTCACCGTCGTCGACATGGGCGGCGGGACCACCTCGATGGCGGTCTTCTTCGACGGCAAGGTGGTGCTGACCGACATGGTGCCGATCGGCGGCGCCCACGTCACCAGCGACATCGCCCGCGGCCTGTCGACCCCGACCGTCCATGCCGAGCGCATGAAGACGCTGTACGGCAGCTGCATCGGCTCGCCCGCGGACGAGCGCGAGACGATCATGGTGCCCCAGGTCGGCGAGGAGGACGACGGCCAGGGCAACCAGGTGCCGAAATCGTTCCTGGTCGACATCATCCGGCCGCGGATGGAGGAGACCTTCGAGCTCGTCCGCGCCCGCCTGGAGGCGAGCGGCCTCGACAAGATCGCCGGCCGCCGCGTCGTGCTGACCGGGGGCGCCAGCCAGCTCCCCGGCGCCCGCGAGCTGGCGGGGCAGGTTCTCGACAAGCAGACCCGACTCGGGCGGCCGATCCGCATCGCCGGGCTGGCCGAGGCGGCGGGCGGACCCGCCTTCTCGGTCTGCGCCGGACTGCTCCACTACGCCGTCGTCCAGCGGGCCGAGGAGGCGACCACGGTGCGGGCAACGCGAGCTTCGCAAAAGGGTTACTTCGGACGCTTCGGTGCTTGGTTGAAGGAGAACTTCTGATGCGAGTCGTTTTTCCCGCAAACACATGATCTGGGGCCTCGACAAGCCACGGCCACTGCCCCTAGTCTCGACCCAAGACAGCTCCGAACCCGGAGGGAACCCATGCCGATCAACCTTTCCGTCCCTTCCCACGACGACGTGATCAAGCCGCGCATCACGGTGGTCGGCGTCGGCGGCGCCGGGGGCAATGCCGTCAACAACATGATCCGCGCCAACCTCGAGGGCGTGGAATTCGTCGTCGCCAACACCGATTCCCAGGCGATCGCGCAGTCGCTCGCCAGCCGCAAGCTGCAGCTCGGCGCGACCGTCACCCGCGGTCTCGGCGCCGGCGCCCGTCCGGACGTCGGGCGCGCCGCGGCCGAGGAGGCGCTCGACGAGCTTCTCGACCACATCGCCGGCTCGAACATGGTCTTCATCACCGCCGGCATGGGCGGCGGGACCGGCACCGGCGCCGGCCCGGTGATCGCGCGGGCGGCGCGCGAGCAGGGCATCCTGACCATCGGCGTGGTGACCAAGCCCTTCCACTTCGAGGGCACGCACCGGATGCGCGCCGCCGAGAAGGGCATCGAGGAGCTGCAGCGCTTCGTCGACACGCTCATCATCATCCCGAACCAGAACCTGTTCCGGATCGCCAACGAGAAGACGACGTTCGCCGACGCCTTCAAGATGGCGGACGACGTGCTGCATTCGGGCGTCCGCGGCATCACCGACCTGATGGTCATGCCGGGCCTCATCAACCTCGACTTCGCCGACATCCGCACGGTCATGCAGGAGATGGGCAAGGCGATGATGGGCACCGGCGAGGCGACGGGCGACAAGCGCGCCATCGACGCCGCCGAGGCCGCCATCTCCAACCCGCTGCTCGACGACGTCTCGATGAAGGGCGCGAAGGGCGTCCTCATCAACATCACCGGCGGCCTCGACATGACGCTGTTCGAGGTCGACGAGGCGGCCAACCGCATCCGCGACGAGGTCGACCCGGACGCCAACATCATCTTCGGTTCGACCTTCGACGAGAAGCTGTCCGGCCGGATGCGCGTCTCCGTCGTCGCCACCGGCATGGATGTCGAGCAGGCCGAGAAGCCGCGGACGGTGATCCAGCTCGTCAGCGACCGCGCCGCCCAGGCGACGCTGGCGCCGGAACCGGCGCCGCTCGAGCCGAGCCGCAGCGCCGAACCGGCCCGCGCGGCCGGGGCCCCGACCGGCACGGGTGCGGGCTCCGCCATCTCGCTGCCGCTGGGCGGCGGCAGCATGGCGAACGAGGCGCCGCCCCCCACCCGCCAGAGCGAGGTCGCGAGCCACACGCAGTTCGAGCAGGCGGTGGCGATCTCGGTGAACAGCGAGGCACAGGCGCTGGGCGAGGAGCAGCAGCTGCGCACGGCGGCCGGCGGCGGCGGTGGCTTCGGCAGCCTGATCCGCCGGGTGACCGGGCTCGACCGGCCGCGTGCGGCCGGCGCCCCGGCCGAGAAGATCGAGCCCGCCACCCCGATGGGCATGGCACGGCCGCAGGCCGCGCCGCCGGCCCCGGCCGCCGCTCCGGCGCCGCGCGTTCGCCCGGCCGAAACGGTCGAGCGCAACCCGCAGTCGGGCGGCGACGAGGACATGCTCGACATTCCGGCCTTCCTGCGGCGTCAGGCGAACTAGACCAAGTGCCTGAAATAGCGCGATATTTCGTGTAATACCGCGCAACAATCTTTGAATTGCGGGCTCCCTCCCATCGACCTAGATGGGAGGGAGTTTCCATTTGTCCCGCGCGAACCCGTCGCCTCCCCCTGCCCGGCAGGTTCCGTTCCAACGGAAGGTATCCGTGAACGCGATCAGACCTTCGGCCTGCCCGGCATTGCGACGCACGATCAAGTCGGCCATCCACTGCACCGGCGTCGGGCTGCATTCCGGCCAGCGCACGGTGCTGCGCCTGCTTCCCGCCGCCGCCGGCACCGGCATCGTCTTCCGCCGGATCGACCTCGCCGGCGCGCCCGAGGTGCGGGCGCTGTGGGACCGCGCGGTCGAATCGCCGCTCTGCACCACCCTGGTCGAGGACGGCGTCGTCGTCTCGACGGTCGAGCACCTGATGGCGGCGCTCGCCGGCATGGAGATCGACGACGTCGTGGTCGAGATCGATGGGCCGGAGGTGCCGATCATGGACGGCAGCGCCGCGCCCTTCGTGTTCCTGATCGAGTGCGCGGGCGCGGTCGAACTGGCGGCGCCGCGGCGGGCGATCCGCATCCTGAAGGAAGTGCGGGTCGGTGACGCGCGCGCCTGGGCGTCGCTGCGCCCGGGCCCGGTCCCGTCCTTCCGCTTCGAGATCGACTTCCCGCACCCGGTCATCGCCCGGCAGAGCTATGCGGTGACACTCCACAACGGCGCCTTCAAGAACGAGGTCAGCCGGGCCCGGACCTTCGGCTTCCTGCACGAGGTCGACAAGCTGCGCGAGCTCGGCCTCGCCCGCGGCGGCTCGCTCGACAACGCCATCGTGGTCGCCGACGACGGCATCCTCAACGAGGACGGCCTGCGCTACACGGACGAGTTCGTGCGCCACAAGATCGTCGACAGCATCGGCGACCTCTATCTCGCGGGCGGCCCGATCATCGGCCGCTTCGAGGGCCACCGGTCGAGCCATGCGCTCTCCGCCCGCCTGCTGCGCACGGTGATGACCGACCCCTCCGCCTGGGCCGCCGACGACGTCGCCGAGGGCATCATGACCCCGGCGTGGGAAAGCGGCCCGCTCGCCGCCACCGCCTGATCCGTCCTTCCCCGAGCCGGCGGAGACGAGATTTCCCCTTCGGCCCCGGACTTGGTATCTATCGCGCCCGGACGGCGGCCGACCGCGGCCGCCGCCGATCGCAGAACCTGAGATGGGACGAAGCGGATGCCGCGCCCGACGACCCTCGCCCGCACCCTCGCCGCCGCCGCCCTGCTCGCGCTCGGCCTCGGCGCCTGCAGCTCGACCAAGGAGGAGACCTACGTCGAGCGCCCGGTGGAGGAGCTCTACAACGAGGGCATGGACAAGGTCGCGGAGGGTTCCTACCGCGACGCCGCCAAGAAGTTCGACGAAGTCGAGCGCCAGCACCCCTATTCGGTCTGGGCGACCAAGGCGCAGCTCATGGCCGCCTTCGCCCACTACGAGAACAGCCGCTACGACGACGCCATCGTCGCGCTCGACCGCTTCATCCAGCTTCACCCGGGCAACCGCGACGCCGCCTACGCCTACTACCTGAAGGCGCTCTGCTACTACGAGCAGATCACCGACGTGCAGCGCGACCAGCGCAACACCGACCGGGCCCTGGCTGCCCTCCAGGAGGTGGTGAAGCGCTACCCCGACAGCCGCTACGCCCGCGACGCCAAGCTGAAGATCGACCTGACGCACGACCATCTCGCCGGCAAGGAGATGGCGATCGGCCGCTACTATCTGCGCCAGGGCAACTACCTCGCCGCCATCAACCGCTTCCGCGTCGTCGTCGAGAAATACCAGACGACGAGCCAGGCGCCGGAGGCCCTCCACCGCCTGACGGAGGCCTATCTCGCCCTCGGCATCACTTCGGAGGCGCAGACCGCCGCCGCCGTGCTCGGCCACAACTTCCCGGGCAGCGACTGGTACACCGACAGCTACCGGATGCTGACCGGCAAGGACCTCGCGCCGAAGAAGGACGAGGGCTCCTGGATCAGCCGGATCTGGAACTCGATCACCTGATACCAAGTCCGGCGGATTGGGACCGATCGGTCGTCGAACGGAGCCCGTGGTCGATTCTGGCGCGTCCCTCGACTGCTCGCTGCGCGGCGCGCTCGGGATGAGGTTGTTCCTTTGTATTCAGTACGATAAGGACGACTTCATCCTGAGCGCGGAGGACCGCGAAGCGGACCGAGCCGTCGAAGGACGCAAACGACGGTGGGGGCTGCCGCGCGGACAGCGTCTCGGAGAGACGACCGGACTTGGGATCAGGCCCTGGCATCCGATCCCGGGCACCCGACCCCGCGCGGGTTCGGACGCGCCCATGACGACAAAGGCCGGCGGGGGTGTCCCGCCGGCCTTCTTCGTCCGATCGGCCGGTCAGCGCAGGCGGCTCAGCAGGTTCGGACCGATCGTGCCGTCCGGCGTCATCCCGTTGTCGCGCTGGAAGGCCTCGATCGCCCGGCGCGTGCGCTCGCCCATCACCCCGTCCGCCGGTCCCGGCGTGTAGCCGCGCCGCTGCAGGGCGGACTGCACCCAGGCGACGTCGGGGTCGCCGCGCATCGCCGGCCGCGGCGAGTAGTAGGGGCCGGGCAGCGGCTCGGGCCGGGCGGTGTAGGTCGGCGCTTCGCTCGGTGCCGCCGACACCGGCGGCGCGGTCGGCGCCGGCGGGCTGTAGGCCGGGGGCTGGTAGGCGGGCGGCGGATAGGCCGGCGGGGCCGCCTGCGTCTGCGCATAGACCGGCGGCTGCGCGTAGCGCAGATGGTCGAGCAGGGCCGGCGTCGCCTCGCCGGTGATCGGCAGGCCGGCGTCGCGCTGGTAGTCGCGGATCGCCGACACCGTCTCGGAATCGAGCAGGCCGTCGGTCGGGCCCGGCCGGTAGCCGTGCTCCTCCAGCTCGTCCTGGATCGCATTCACCAGGGCGCGGTGGTCGTAGGCGGGGGCCGGCAGGTAGGCGGGCGGCGGCACGTAGACCGGCGGCGGATAGGCCGGCGCCGGCTGATAGTAGGGCGGCGCCACCCAGCGCGGCCCCCAGTAGGGATGGTAGGGATAGTAGGGCTGGGCTGCGGCCGATCCCGCCAGCGCCACGCCCATCGCCGCGATCGCCAGTTTCACCTGCATGACCCACCTCGTCCGGCGTTGGCAGTATAAGAGCGACATCCTACAACGGTTCCCGCATGGTGCGCATTCCACCCCGTCCCGGCCGGCCCGCCGCCCTTCCAGCCCATCCTGGTCCATGCTGTCCACGCTCTCGATCCGCGATGTCGTGCTGATCGACCGGCTCGACCTGGTGTTGGAGCCCGGCCTGACGGCGCTGACGGGCGAGACCGGGGCGGGCAAGTCGATCCTGCTCGATGCGCTCGGCCTTGCGCTCGGCGCCCGCGCCGACAGCGGCCTGGTCCGGCAGGGCTGCCCGCAGGCGAGCGTGACCGCGGAGTTCGTGCCGGGCGACGCGCCCGACCTGCGCCCCGCCCTGGAGGAACTGGGCGTCGCCCCGGAGGAGACGCTGCGCCTCCGGCGCGTGCTCTCGGCCGACGGCCGCAGCCGTGCCTTCGTCAACGACGTGCCGAGCGGGGTCACGAGCCTGCGGCGCCTCGCCGAGGCCCTGGTCGAGGTCCATGGCCAGTTCGACCAGCAGGCCCTGCTCGACCAGGCCCAGCACCGCCGGCTGCTCGATGCCTTCGCCGGACATCGCGACCTGCTGGCGACGGTCGCCGACGCCCATCGGGCCCGCATGGCCGCCCGCGACCGGCTGGCCGAGGCGCAGGCGGCCGTCGAGAAGGCACGGGCCGACGAGGAATACCTGCGCCTGGGCGTGGCCGAGCTGGCCGAACTCGCGCCCGAGCCCGACGAGGAGGCCGGGCTGGCCGAGGAGCGGGCCCTGATGAGCCAGCGCACCCGCCTGCTCGAGGCCGTCCAGGGGGCACTGACCGAGGTCGCCGGCGACCGTGGCGCCGAAACCCGGATCGCCGCCGCCGCGCGCCTGATCGAGCGCCAGGGCGAGCGCGCCGGCGACCGCTTCGAGCCGGTGATCGCCGCCCTCGACCGCTCGCTGGCCGAGCTCCGGGAGGCGGCCGGGCTGCTCGAAGGGCTGGCGCGCGAGCTGGGCGACGGCGGCCGGTCGCTGGAGACGATCGAGGACCGCATCCATGCGCTCCGCGCCGCCTCGCGCAAGTACGGCGTCGCGGCTTCCGCCCTGCCCGACCTCGCGCGCGATTTCGCCCGCCGCCTGGCGGCGCTGGCCGATGGCGGGGCCGCGCTCGAGCGCGCCGCCCGCGACGCCGCGGCCGCCGAGGCCGCCTACCGCGCCGCCGCCGAGGCCCTGGCCGCGTCGCGGCGGGACGCCGCCGCCCGGCTCGACGCCGCCGTCGCCCGCGAACTGCCGCCGCTCAAGCTCGAGCGGGCCCGCTTCTCGACCGACGTCGCCGCCGCCCCCGAAGGCGACTGGGGGCCGGACGGCATGGACCGGGTCGCCTTCACGGTCGCGACCAACCCGGGCTCGGCACCGGGCCCGCTCGCCCGCATCGCCTCGGGCGGCGAGCTGTCGCGCTTCATGCTGGCGCTCAAGGTCGTGCTCGCCGCTGCCGACCCGGTCGGGACGCTGGTCTTCGACGAGGTCGATTCCGGCATCGGCGGCGCCGTCGCCTCGGCCGTCGGCGAGCGCCTGGCCCGGCTCGCCCGCGAGGTGCAGGTGCTGGTGGTCACCCATTCGCCGCAGGTGGCCGCGCTCGCCGACCGCCAGCTCCAGGTGCGCAAGGAGGTGCAGGGCGGCACCACCGCCACCCGCATCGAGGCCCTGGACGAGGGTGCGCGGCGGGAGGAGATCGCGCGCATGCTGTCCGGGTCGGCCGTGACCGACGCCGCGCGCGCCGCCGCCGACAGCCTGATGCAGCCCGCGGGCGGCGGCGGGTCCGGCCCGCCGCCGCGGGGACGGAGAAGCCGATGACAGCAGCCGACGGCAGCCGCGGCCGCGCGGTCGCGGACCTGACGATCGAGGAGGCGGCGGCCGAGCTGGAGCGGCTCGCGGCCGAGATCGCCCATCACGACCGGCGCTACCACCAGGAGGACGCGCCCGAGATCAGCGACGCCGCCTACGACGCGCTCCGGCAGCGCAACGAGGCGATCGAGGCCCGCTTCCCGGAGCTGGTGCGCGAGGACAGCCCGAGCCGGCGGGTCGGCGCCGCGCCCGGCCAGGGCTTCCGCAAGGTGGCCCATGCCCGGCCGATGCTGTCGCTCGGCAACGCCTTCACCGACGAAGACGTCGTCGCCTTCTTCACCTCGGTCCGCCAGTTCCTGCGCAAGGACGAGCCCTTCAAGTCCGACCCCGACGCGCCGATCGCCGTGGTGGCCGAGCCCAAGATCGACGGCCTGTCGGCGACGCTGCGCTACGAGGGCGGGCGCTTCGTGCTGGGCGCCACCCGCGGCGACGGCGAGGTCGGCGAGGACGTGACCGCCAACCTGCGCACCCTCGGCGACGTGCCGCAGCAGCTCGCCGGCGACGCCCCGGCGGTGGTCGAGATCCGCGGCGAGGTCTACATGAGCCGCGCCGACTTCTTCGCCCTCAACGCCCGCCGGGAGGCGGCGGGCGAGCCGCTCTTCGCCAACCCACGCAACGGTGCCGCCGGCTCGCTGCGCCAGCTCGACCCGGCGGTGACCGCCGACCGGCCGCTGCGCTTCTTCGCCTATGCCTGGGGCGAGACCAGCGAGCGGATCGCCGACAGCCACTGGCACGCGCTCGACCGGATGCGCGCCTGGGGGTTCCAGGTGAACCCGGAGACCCGGCTCTGCGCCTCGATCGAGGAGGCGCTGGAGCGCCACCGCGACCTGGGCCGGCGGCGGGCCGACCTCGGCTACGACATCGACGGCGTCGTCTACAAGGTCGACCGCCTCGCCTTCCAGGAGCGGCTCGGCTTCGTCACCCGGGCGCCGCGCTGGGCGATCGCCCACAAGTTCCCGGCCGAGCAGGCGGAGACGACGCTGCGCGCCATCGCCATCCAGGTCGGCCGCACCGGCGCCCTCACCCCGGTCGCCGAACTGGAGCCGGTGACGGTCGGCGGCGTCGTCGTCTCCCGCGCGACCCTGCACAACGAGGACGAGATCCAGCGCAAGGACGTGCGCGTCGGCGACCGCGTCGTGCTGCAGCGGGCGGGCGACGTCATCCCGCAGATCGTCTCGGTGGTGCTGGACCGCCGGCCGCCCGGGACCGAGCCCTTCCGGTTCCCCGAGATCTGCCCGGCCTGCGGCAGCCATGCCGTGCGCGAGCCGGGCGAGGTGGTGCGGCGCTGCACCGGCGGCCTGATCTGCCCGGCGCAGGCGGTCGAGCGCCTCCGCCACTTCGTCTCGCGCGATGCCTTCGACGTCGAGGGGCTCGGCGAGAAGCACATCGCCGCCTTCTGGGAGGACGGCATCGTCCGCAGTCCGGCCGACCTCTTCCGCCTGGCCGAGGACCCCGCACCGCTGGTCGGCCGCGAGGGCTGGAAGGAGACCTCGATCGCCAACCTACAGCGCGCCATCCGCGCCCGGCGCCAGATCCCGCTCGACCGCTTCGTCTATGCGCTCGGCATCCGCCAGGTCGGCGAGGCGACGGCGCGCCTGCTCGCCCGCAACTACGAGACGCTGGAGGCATTCCGCACCGCCATGATCGCCGCCGCCGACGAGGCGGGCGAGGCATTCCACGACCTCGATTCGATCACCGGCATCGGCACCAGCATGGCCCGCGACCTCGTGCAGTTCTTCGCCGAGCCGCACAATCTCCAGGTCATCGACGACCTGCTGGCGGCCGGCGTGACGGTGACCCCGGTCGAAGCACCCCGCACCGTCGCCTCGGCGATCGCCGGCAAGACCGTGGTCATCACCGGCGAACTCGAGCGCATGACCCGGCGCGAGGCCAAGGCCAGGGCCGAGGCGCTGGGCGCCAAGGTCGCCGAGTCCGTCTCGAAGAAGACCGACCTCGTGGTCGTCGGCGCCAGCCCCGGCTCCAAGGCGACCAAGGCCCGCGAACTCGGCATCCGCATCCTCGACGAGGCGGAATGGCTGGCGCTGGTCGGCGAGGGCTGAGGCGCGGCTAGGCGACCGCGCCCAGCCGGCGCAGGCGCGGCAGGTCGGTCGCTTCGAACTGGGCGATGCGGGGGGCGATGAGGTGTTCCAGGCCGGCGGGGTCGGTGACGGTGCGGCCGCCGGCGCTGATGCCCCTGCCCTCGGCGGCGAGGCGGCACGCCATCATGCGGGCGCCGCCGCCGGGGCCGGCGGCGGCCACGGCGGAGAGCAGGTAGGCGGTCGTCCGGTCGAGGACGACGCCGCCGCCGATCGTCGTGCCCGCCACGATGCGGGCGTCCTCGCGGCCGATCCCGAGCTCGAGGGTGGTGCGGTTGAAGGGCGACAGCCGCGGCAGCCCGGCCGGCGGCGACGGTGCGGCGACCAGCGGGACGGCGCCGCCGGCGGCCACCACCTCGGCCGTCGGCTCGCCCGCGCCGCCGTCCTTGCGGAACCAGCGGAGCGGCGTCGCCGCGGCCGGTCCGGGCCGGCGATAGACGTCGCGGCGGAAGGCGCGCCGCAGGAGGAGGTCCTTCACGGCCTCGCCGCCGCCGGCGGCCAGCAGGGCCGCCTGGGCGGGCGGCAGGCCGGCGCCGGGAAGATTCATGGCGAGGTCGGCATCGCCGACCCAGTCGAGCCCGGCCGTCGCCATGGCCGCGCGGACGCTGCCGTGGAACTCCGCCCGCCAGTCCGGCGCCAGCAGGTCGTGCAGGGCGCCGGCCTCGTCCATCGCAGGCAGCGCCTCGACATAGGCGGCCAGCGTCGGGTCGCCCTCGGCGAATTCCGGCTGGGCGGCGCGCAGCCGGGCGAGCCAGCCGGCGAGGCGCGCCAGCCGCTCCGGCGGCGGCCGGTCGTCGGCGAGGAGCCCGGCCGCGGCCATCGCGCCGCGGAGCGCCGCCACCCCGTCCATGCCGGGCCTCGCCGTGTAGCTGACATAGACGAGCCCGCCCGGCCGCAGCCGTTCGGCGAGGAAGGCGAGCACGTCGCGCCGCGCCGCATCGTCGACCCAGGTCCAGACGCCGTGCAGCGCCACGAAGTCGAGATCGGGCAACGCCGCCCGCGCCGCCGCGAAATCGAGCGCGTGGTGACGGACGTTCGGCAGCGCCCCCGCCTCCGCCAGCCGTCGCCCCTCGGCGACGTGGGCGGGGTTGAAGTCGACGGCGTGGAACTCCGCGAACGGGTTGGCGGCCGCCAGCAGGTTGGTGGTGAACCCGGTCCCCGAGCCGAGCTCGCAGAAGCGGTACGGGCGGTCGATCGCCGGATGGCCGGCGCCCGCCAGCCACGCCACGGCCGCGAGATGGGCGGGGGCGATCCGGGGCTGGTGGGTGGCGGGATAGGCGACGCCGGTCGGATAGCCAGCCATCGCCGGCCCTAGGCGGCCAGCGGCCGCGTCGCCTCCGCGAGCCAGCGGGCGGTGGCCGCGTCGACCAGGGGCGTCACGTCGGAGCGCACGCGCAGATGGTAGGCGTCGAGCCAGGTCCGCTCGCCGGGCGACAGCATCTCCGTCACCACCAGCGCGCGGTCGATCGGCGCCAGGGTCAGCGTCTCGAAACCCAGCATCGGCCGCTCGGCCCCGGGCAGGTCGACTGGAACCACCGTCACCAGATTCTCGATCCGGATGCCGTAGGCGCCGGTCTTGTAGTAGCCGGGCTCGTTGGAGACGACCATGCCCGGCCGCAGCGCCACCGCCGATCCGGCCTTGGAGATGCGGTGCGGTCCCTCGTGGACCGAGAGGTAGCTGCCGACGCCGTGGCCGGTGCCGTGATCGAAGTCGAGTCCGGCCTGCCACAGCGGCTGCCGCGCCAGGAGGTCGAGCTGGGCGCCGGTGGTGCCGCGCGGGAAGACCGCGGTCGCAATGGCGATATGGCCCTTGAGGACGCGGGTGAACCGGTCGCGCATCTCCGCCGACGGTTCGCCGATCGCGACCGTGCGGGTGACGTCGGTGGTGGCGTCGGGGTACTGGGCGCCGGAATCGCAGAGATAGAGCTGGCCCCGCTCCAGGCGCCGGCTGGTGCGCGGCGACGAACGGTAGTGGACGATGGCACCGTTCGGCCCCGCGCCCGAGATCGTCTCGAAGCTGCCGCCGCGATAGAGGGGATGCTCGGCCCGGAGTTCGCGCAGGCGCGCGACGGCGTCGAGTTCGTCGATGCCGTTCCCGCCCTCGGCGGCGAGCCAGGCGAGGAAGCGCACCAGTGCCGCCGCATCGCGCCGGTGGGCGGCGCGGAAGCCCGCGATCTCGACCGGGTTCTTGCAGGCCTTGGGCAGCGCGCACGGATCGTCCGCGGCGATGGCGGTGCCGCCCGCGGCCGCGATGCGGTCGAAGACCCAGGCGGGTGCGCTCGCCGGATCGGCCTGCACCCGCACCTTCGCCGCGACCAGGGCGTCGATGGCCGGGCCGAGCGCCGCCGGCGGCTGCACCTCGACGCCGTTGCCGAGATGGTCCGCCATCTCGGGGCCGAGCTTGCCGGCGTCGACGAACCAGTCGACCCGGGCGTCGTGGTGCAGGATGGCGAAGGAGAGGGCGAAGGGCGTGCAGGGCACGTCGCCGCCGCGGATGTTGAGCAGCCAGGCGATGGAATCGGGCGCCGACAGGACAACCGCGCCGGCCGGCCCCAGCAGGTCGGCAATCCGCAGCCGTTTGGCGGCCGCGGTCTCGCCGGCGAAGACCAGCGGGTGCGGGTGGACGGGCGCCGTCGGCGGGCCCGGCTGGTCGGCCCAGACGGCGTCCAGCGGGTTGCCGTCGACCGCCACCAGCACGCCTTTCGCGCCCTCGACGGCGGCGCCGAGCCGCGCCACCTGGGCCGGCGTGTGCAGCCAGGGATCGTACCCGACCCGCTGGCCGGCCGCGAGTTCGGTCGCCAGCCAGTCGGAGAGGGGTTCCTCGACGATGTGGCGCGGCGCCAGGACGTCGGTCGGCACCTCGTCGCGGACCTGCAGGGTGTAGCGGCCGTCGACGAAGATCGCCGCCTGCTCGGGCAGCACCACCGCCATGCCGGCGGAGCCGGTGAACCCGGTGAGCCAGGTCAGGCGCTGCGCCCGGGGCGGCAGGTACTCGCCCTGATGCTCGTCGGCGAGCGGCACGACGAACCCGGCGAGGCCGCGACGGGCCAGTTCCGCCCGCAGGAGGCCCAGCCGCGCCGCCACCGCCGCGCGCGAACCCGGTGCCACCGGTGAGGGCGGCGGGATGTCGCCCGCGATCCGCGCGGCATTCGCCGGTACCCGATCCTGCATGCCCCTGCACTCCTGCGCCACTCGCCATCGAACCTAAGCGGCGCCCATCGGCGACACAAGACTTGCACCAACTGCATTGCTGCAATGCAGCATCCGAGATGGTGAACGCGACAGGATCGCTTACCTTTACCGTCATCAGACACCGGGGAGGTCCCCCGGGACACAGGAGGTCGGAGATGCAGGACATGATGTCCATTCAGGAGGTTGAGGCCAAGGCCCGGCAGATGCGGGCCGAGATGGTCGGTCGGACGCTGTCGGGCGTCGGCGCGTTCCTCGTTGCTGCACCGCGGAAGATCGCCCGCTCGCTCGCAGCCTGGAACGACCAGCGCCGCGCCTACGACGAGCTGATGGCGCTCGACGACCGGCAGCTCCGCGACATGGGCTTGGCGCGCAGCGAGATCCCCGCGGTGGTCGCCGGCACCTTCGCGCCGGATTCCTACCGCGTCGAGCCGAAGGTCCCGGCCGTCGGCGCCAACACCAACGAGCGCAAGCCGGCCGCGCTCCGCCGCGTCGCCTGAGCCGATGCCGGTCCGCTACGCTCCGGGACGCTGGGCAGCGACTTGGCTCGCCCTTCTCGACCGGCTGTTCTGGCTGCCGACCCGCCTGCTGGCGCGGCTCGCCGGAACGGCCGGAGGGGAGGCGGCGGGCGGTCCCGCCCGGCCGGTGAACGACAACCTGGCCGTGCTGTCCGCCCGGCCCGCCAACACCAACATCCCGCGCCGCCTCGCCTGACCGCTCCCCCGGGTTTCTGATCCCCGGAGGACCGGTCGGCAGGCGCGCGGGGCTTCGTCCGCTATCGCCGCAGCACCAGCGTGTGCCAGCCGTCGATGGCGATGCGCCGCTCCAGCCGCAGCCCCTGCCGGCGATAGGCGGCGAGCACCTGGCGCTCCTGCCGCGCCAGCAATCCCGAGAGGATCGCCACCCCGCCCGGCGCCAGCGCCCGTCGGATCGGCCGCGCCATCCGCGTCAGCGGGTTGGCCAGGATGTTGGCGAAGACGAGGTCGTGGCCACGCCGCCCGACCCAGCCCGACGGCGACAGCCCGTCGGCCGCATCGATCCGCACCAGTTTCGCGACCCCGTTGCGCCGGGCGTTGGCCCGCGCCACCCGCACCGATTCGGCGTCGAGGTCGGTGGCCCGGACCTTGACCCGCCACAGCTTCGCCGCGGCGAAGGCGAGCACGCCCGTTCCGGTGCCGACGTCGAGCGGCCGGCGCCGGCGGCCCTTCGCGCCCAGCCGGTCCAGCGCCTGGAGACAGCCGCGCGTCGTCTGGTGCTCCCCCGAGCCGAAGGCGGTGGCGGCATCGACCAGCAGCGAGATCTTGCCCGGCGGCCCGGGCGGCAGGTGGGAGCCGTGGAGATGGAAGCGGCCGACCCGGATGGCCGGGAAGCTGTCGGCGAGCCGCGCCATCCAGTCGACCTCGATCTCGCGCGCGATTTCCGGCTCCGGCAGGGCGACGCCGGCGGCGAGGCCGGCCAGCGCCAGCACCGCCGCCAGCCGGCCGCGGTCCGGCTCGTCCTCCGAATGCAGCACGAGGCGCCAGTCGCCGCCCGGCGCCAGCTCGAAGGCGGAGAGCGCCTCGCCCAGCGGCTCCAGCGCGGTCGCGACCGGCTCGGCCGCGACCGCGGGCACCACCAGTTCAACCCGCCAGGCGGTCGACGCCATCGGCGGTCCCCTCTTTGGTCGCGAGGCTGGCGGCCAGCGTCGCGACGATGATCCGGGCGGCCCGGCATTGCGCTTCGGCCGCCAGGGCGCCGGCCTCCGGCGGCAGCGGCGGCAGATGCACGAAGCCGGCGGGAATGCCGCGGCCGGTGCGCTCCAGGCGGTGGCGCACCGCATAGAAGACGTGGTTGCAGAGGAAGGCGCCGGCATGGTTCGACGCCCGGACCGGCAGGTCCGCCGCCGCCAGCGCGCGCTCGATCGCGGCGATCGGCAATGTGGTCCGGTAGGCGTCGGGGCCGTCCGCTGCGATCGGCGTGCCGCGCCGATGCCGGCCGGCATTGTCCGCGGTCGGGCTGTCGTCGACATTGACTGCGAAGCGCTCCAGGTTGACGGCGTCGCGGCCGCGGGCGAGGCCGAAGCAGACGACCGCCGCCGGTCGCACCGCCTCCATGGCCGCCACCACCTCGGCGCCGGCGCGCTCCCACAGCACGTCGACGAGACGGGTCTCGACCGCGACGCCGGGCACGCCCGCCCGCGCCAGGTCGTCGACGACGATCGCCGACGGGTTGTCGGCCAGCCCGGCGAAGGGCGTGAAGCCGGTGACGAGGATCGGCCTCATGCCGTGCCCGCGTCCTCGGCGCGCTGGACGAAACTGTGGATCACGCTCTTCTCCCCCGCCTTGTCGAAGCGGATCGACAGCTTGTCGCCGTCGACCGCGGTGACGTCGCCATAGCCGAACTTGCCGTGGAAGACCCGGTCGCCGCGCTGGAACGGCACCTTCGGCGCCGGCCGCGGCGGCACCGCCTTCGCCTTGCCTTCCAGCACCATCGGCGGCGGCCGCGGCGGGCTGGCGGCGAAACGCGGCGCCTCGCCGCCGCCGTAGGACCAGCGCGGCTCGGCGACGCCGCCGGACCCGAAGCCCGTCTGGAAGCCGCCCGAGCCGTAGAGCCCCTGGTCGGCCGACATCTCGACCGCGTCCTTCGGCAGTTCGTCGACGAAGCGCGAGGGAATGGCGGCCGTCCACTGGTTGTAGACGCGGCGGTTGGCGGCGAAGGAGACGAAGGCCCGCCGCCTGGCCCGCGTCAGCCCGACATAGGCGAGCCGCCGCTCCTCCTCCAGGCCCGCCGCCCCCTTCTCCTCCAGCGCCCGCGGGTGGGGGAACAGCCCCTCCTCCCAGCCGGGCAGGAAGACGGTGTCGAACTCCAGCCCCTTGGCGGCGTGCAGCGTCATCAGCGTGACCATGTCGCCGCCGGCGGCCTCGGCGTTCTCCATCACCAGCGCGACATGCTCGAGGAAGCCCGAGAGGTTCTCGAACTCCGCCATCGCGACCACCAGTTCCTTCAGGTTCTCCAGCCGGCCCGGCGCCTCGGGCGAGCGGTCCGCCTGCCACATGCGCGTGTATCCGGACTCGTCGAGGACGGTGCGGGCGAGGTCGGTGTGCGGCTCGGTCGCCGCCTTGCGGCGCCAGCGGTCGAGATCGTCGAGAAAGAGGGCGAGCGCCTTGCGCGCGGCCGACTTCATGCCGCCGTCGGCGACGAGCGCCGCGGCGGCGGCCGAGAGCGACGCGCCGTCCGCCCGCGCCCGCTGGTGGACGAGGCGCAGGGCCACGTCGCCGAGGCCGCGGCGCGGCAGGTTGACGATGCGCTCGAAGGCGAGGTCGTCGTCCGGCTGGTGGACGAGGCGGAGATAGGCGAGCGCGTCCCGGATCTCCTGGCGTTCGTAGAAACGCGGGCCGCCGACCACGCGGTAGGGCACGCCGAGCGTCAGCAGACGCTCCTCGAACTCGCGGGTCTGGAACCCGGCACGGACCAGGATCGCGATCGACGACAGGCCCTCGCCGGCACGCTGCCGCGCCTCGATCTCGTCGCCGACCCAGCGCGCCTCGGCCTCGCCGTCCCAGAGCCCGTGGACGCGCACCCGCTCGCCGCCGTCGGCCTCCGTCCACAGGGTCTTGCCGAGCCGGCCCGCGTTCTTCGCGATGAGGCCGGAGGCGGCGGCGAGGATGGAGGCGGTCGAGCGGTAGTTCTGCTCCAGCCGGATGACCCGGGCGCCGGGGAAGTCCGCCTCGAAGCGCAGGATGTTGCCGATCTCGGCGCCGCGCCAGCCATAGATGCTCTGGTCGTCGTCGCCGACGCAGCAGAGGTTGCGGTGCCCCTGCGCCAGGAGGCGCAGCCAGAGATACTGCGCGACGTTGGTGTCCTGGTACTCGTCGACGAGCAGGTAGCGGAAGCGGCGGTGATACTCCTCCAGCACCTCCGGCCGGGTCTGGAAGAGCGTCAGGTTGTGCAGCAGCAGGTCGCCGAAATCGACCGCGTTCACCGTCCGGAGCCGCTCCTGGTACTGGCGATAGACGAGCAGCAGCTTGCCGCCCGCCATGTCGCCCGCCTCGCCCGCCGGCACCTTGTCGGGCACGAGGCCGCGGTCCTTCCAGCGCTCGATCGCGCCGAGCACGGCGCGCGGCGGCCAGCGCTTGTCGTCGATCCCCTCGGCCTGGAGGATCTGCCGGACGAGGCGGATCTGGTCGTCGGTGTCGAGGATGGTGAAGTTCGGCTTGAGGTCGACCAGTTCGGCGTGGCGCCGCAGGATGCGGGCGGCGACCGAGTGGAAGGTGCCGAGCCACAGCCCCTCGACGGCGTCGCCGATCATCCGCCCGACGCGCTCGCGCATCTCGCGCGCGGCCTTGTTGGTGAAGGTGACGGCGAGGATCTGGCTGGGCCAGGCGCGGCGCGTCAGCAGGATGTAGGCGAGCCGGGCCGTCAGCACCCGCGTCTTGCCGGTGCCGGCGCCGGCCAGCACCAGCACCGGGCCGTCGACCGCCTCCACCGCCGCGCGCTGCGCGGGATTGAGGTCGGCGAGCCAGGCCGGGCCGGCGATGACGGGCGCCGCGGCGGAGGGAAGCGATTCGTCCATGGGTCGGGAACGGATATAGCACGGGCCGCACGGCCGCGGCGCCGCTACGGCTCCGGCAGCGGGTCCGGGCCGAGCCATTCCCGGCGCACCGCGGCGACCATCGCCGCGGTGAAGAACTGCCGGACCCGCCCCTGGATGTGCGCCGCCAGGGCCGGGTCGAGCATTTCGGCCGACCAGGCCGGGTCGTCCCGCGACAGGGTCCACCAGCGCGCGAACCAGCTCATCGAGCGCAGCCAGGTGAGCCGGCGCAGCGGCCGCACCCATGGCCGGATCGCGGCCGCCAGATCCGGCCGCAGCGCGCCGAGCCAGGCCCGCTCGAAGCGCAGGATCGCGTCCGGCGCCACCGGCTCGGCGCCGGGCGCGCTCCACAGGACCGAGGTCGCCAGGGTGACGTGGGCGGCGTCGATGGCCGGGGCGCCGTAGAGCGCCTTTTCGGCGTCGACGAAGACTGCCCGGCCGGTCCCCGCCTCGATCACGAAGTTGCCGGGATGAGTGTCGGTCGCGACCAGCGTGCGCGGCTGCGGCCGGCCCGCGGCGGCCGCGGCGAACGCCTCCGCCCAGGCGATCTCCTGGGCGAGCGCCGCCCGGACGGCCGGCACCGCGGGTGCGGTGGCGAAGAAGCGCGCCTGGTCGCGGATCACCGCCCAGGTGCCGCCCACGGGATCGGGATGGTCGCCGAGCGGCGCGCGCTCGGCCGGCAGGGGCAGGTCGTGGATGGCGGCCAGGGTGCCGGCGATCGCCGGCAGGTCGCCGGGCAGCCGGGCCGGGCGGCCGGCGATCTCCTCGACCAGGAGCGCGCCCATCGGCAGCCCGTCCCCGGGCGGCAGCACGGCGGCCAGCCGCGGCACGCGGCCGCTGGCACCCAGCCGGCGGAAGCATTCCGCCTGGTAGGCGAGGTTGTCGGCGGCGGCGAGCGCGAACTGGCTGAGGCGCGGCACCCGGGCGAGGAGCCCGGTGCCGACGATCCGCACATGGTCGTGGGCAACCCCGCCGCCGGCCAGCGGCTCGAGCCGGTCGGCGCGCCAGCCGGCGCGGACGAGCGCGGCGGCGAGCCGGTCGAGATCGACGACGAGGGGCAAGGCGGGCTCAGGAGGCCTTCTGGTGCTCCAGCAGCCGCGGCATCAGCTCGACCAGGTTGCAGGGCCGGTGGCGGTTGTCGAGCTGGGCCCGCAGGATGCCTTCCCAGCCGTCGCGGCAGGCGCCGGGCGACCCCGGCAGGGCGAAGAGGTAGGTGCCGCCGGCGACCCCGCCGGTCGCCCGCGACTGGATCGTCGAGGTGCCGATCTTGGCGTAGCTCAGCCAGCGGAAGAGCTCGCCGAAGCCGTCGATGCGCTTCTCGAAGACGGACTCGAACGCCTCCGGCGTCACGTCGCGGCCGGTGACGCCGGTGCCGCCGGTCGAAACCACGACGTCGACCAGGGGATCGGCGATCCATTCCCGGAGCTGGGCCACGATCGCCGCCTGCTCGTCGCGGACGATGCGGCGGGCGACGACGCGGTGGCCGTCGGCCGTGGCCAGCTCGGCAAGCGTGTTCCCCGACCGGTCGTCCGCCTCGGTGCGGGTGTCGGACACCGTCAGGATGGCGACGTTGACCGCGAGGAAGGGGCGGCTTTCGTCAATCTTCGGCACGGGAGCCCTCGGTGCTGGCCACGCTCGGACGCTCGACGTCCGGGCCCGAGCCATACACCGGCCACTGACCCGCGGCAACCGCGTCCAGGCTCTGGGGCCGGTCGCCGAGGCGCCGCTGGTAGACCCACATGGCGGCCACCACGCGCTCGACGAACTGGCGCGTCTCGGCGACCGGGATCGCCTCCATGAACAGCAGCGGGTCGTCGTTGTGGCGGATCTCCTGCAGCCACCGGCTCACCCGGCCGAGGCCGCCATTGTAGGCGGCGACGGTGAAGATGAGGTTGCCGCGCACGGGCTCCTGCTCCAGCAGGTGGCGGATGTAGCGCTGCCCGATCGCGAGGTTGACCGCCGGGTTGTGCAGGTCGCGCCCGCGCAGGCTGTCCGGGCCGATGAAGGCCGCCGTCTTGGGCATGATCTGCATCGGCCCGAGCGCGCCGGCGGGGCTGACCAGGTTCGGGCGGAAGTTCGATTCCTGCTTGATGATGGCGAACATCAGCGCCCGGTCGACGGTGAAGCCGCCCTCCGGCGCCCAGCGCGGCATCGGGTACATGGCGTCGTCGAAGAGCGCACCCTCCGCCTCGCGGATGGCGGCGGTGATCTGCGGCACCGCCCGGCGCAGCCCGGTCGCCCGGGCGAAGGCGACGATGGAATCGGCGATGGCGGTCGGCGCGGACCGGGCGACGGCGACCAGCTCGTCGATCGCCAGCCCGGTCTCGCCGACCTCGATGAGCGCGATCGCCCGGCGCATCGCCGGCACCACCATCATCGCCTCGACCTCGATCTCCGGCCGGTCGGTGCCCTCGCCGTAGGCGGCGAGATCGCCGATCTGGCGCCGGGCGAGCTGGCCGTAGAAGGTGATCGGGTGGTCGGCCGCCTGGCGCAGCGCGGCGTGGGCGGCATCGCCGGCGCCGAGCGCGCGATGGGCGCGGGCGGCCCAGAAGGCGCCGGCCGCGGTCATCCAGCCGGAGAGGTCCGGCGCCCGCGCGACGACGCCGAAATGGCTCGCCGCCAGTTCGGGGCGGCCGAGCCGCCAGGCCGCGAGCCCGGCGAACCAGTGGGCCACCGGCGCGGATTCGCGGTCGGTCGGCACGGCATCGAGCGCCTGCCGGTCGCGGCCGGCGAAGAAGGCGAAGCGGGCAATGTCGCCCTCGGCCAGCGCCCGGTCGGCCTCGGACAGGCCACGCTTCTCGGCCGCGGCGAGCGCGCGCCCGGCGCCGTCGAAATCGCCCTTGCCGACGAGCTGGCGGACCCGCTGGCGCACCGCCGACATGCGGCCCCGCACCTCGCGCGGGCGCTCCGCCTCGCCGGCCGTGATCTTGGCATCGGCGCCGTCGAGGAGCGACGTCGTATCGAAGAGATCGAACATCGCCTCCGACACGGGCGCGGCCGGCGACGGCGGCGCCGGGCTCCGGCCGCGGCGCTTCATCGCCAGCGCGTGGATGGTCCGGGCCGACGGCAGGTCGGCATAGAGCTTCATCCAGTCGAAGAGCTCGCGATAGCTGGAGCGGTGGTCGCGGTGCAGCAGGCGCTCGGCCTGGAGATGGCCGAAGAGGAGTTCGTTGGCGATGGTGGATGCCGCGCGTTCGGCTTCGGCGAACGAGCCCTCGCGCATGGCGGCGAAGGCACGGCGATAACGCTGGATGTCGGCCGGCCCCAGGATGCGGGGAAGGCCGTGCTCTCCGCGCCGCTCGGATGCGTGCGGCATCCAGCTGGCGGAGTGCGAATCATCCGGGCGGGCGGAAACGGTCCCCGAGGCGAACAACACGCCGGCGGACAGCGCGAGCGCCACCACCGGGCCGTGTCTGCGGGCCGGGGGGGCCGCGGACAGGTAACCGGACATCGATCGCCGAATAGAGCGGCGATTCGCGGCCGGCAAGAGAATTCCGACCGGCTAGCTGGAATTTTCTGTGGACAAGTCCGATAACCGCTTGTTTTCCCGAGATTTCAATCCGGAGTTACCAAACGCGACCGGATCATCAGCAAATCCCGCCACGCCTCGCGCTTCTGTGCCGGCGAGCGCAACAGGAAGGCGGGATGGAATATACAGATCGCATCGGTCGTTTTCTTGCCCTCGTCTGACCGATACTGGAACCAGCGGCCGCGCAGCCGCATGATCCCTTCGCTGCGGTCGAGCATCGCCGAGGCCGAGGTGCCGCCGACGAACACCAGCACCTCGGGCGCGACCAGTTCGACGTGGCGGCGCACGAAGGGCAGGCACATGGCGATCTCCGCCGCCGTCGGCTTGCGGTTCCCGGGCGGACGCCAGGGCAGGATATTCGTGATGTAGGCGGAATTGCGGTCGAGCCCGATCGCCGCCAGCATCCGGTCGAGGAGCTGGCCGCTGACCCCGACGAAGGGCTTGCCCAGCCGATCCTCGTCGCCCCCCGGCGCCTCGCCGATCAGCATCACCCGCGCCGCCGGGTTGCCGTCTGCGAAGACGAGGTTGGTGGCCGTGTTGCGCAGCTGGCAGCCCTCGAACCCCGCGATCGCCGCCGCGAGCGCGGGCAGGTCGGTCGCCGCCGCGGCGATCTCCGCCGAGGAGGCCGCGATGCCCGGCATCGCCACCACCCGGCGCTCCACCGGGATCGCCGCGCCACCCGTCGCCGCCGCGCGGGCGGGCGGGCGGGTGGGCGGGTAGGCGGGCGGGTGGGACGGGGGCGACGGCTGGGCGGCGGGCGGTGGCGCCACGGGGCGGACCGGCGCTTCGGTCGGCCGCGTCCGGTCGGGCGCGACGGCCTCGATGGCCTCGTCGGCGCCGATCGCGATCTGCCATCGCAGGAGGGTCAGGGCTTCGTCCGCGCGCATGGCGCAAGCCTAGCATTTGCCGTATTTCTGTGACAGAAGCGCGGCTTCGCTCAACCCGCCGGAGTTCCCCTGCATGCAGCGCGAGGCGATGGAGTACGATGTCGTGATCGTCGGCGGCGGCCCGTCGGGCCTGACGGCGGCGATCCGGCTGAAGCAGCTCTCGGCCGAGCGCGGGCACGAACTCTCGGTGTGCGTCGTCGAGAAGGGCTCCGAGATCGGCGCCCACATCCTCTCCGGCGCGGTGCTGGAGCCGCGGGCGCTGAACGAGCTCTTCCCGGACTGGAAGGAACGCGGCGCGCCGCTCGAGACGCCGGCCGGCGAGGACCGGTTCCTGTTCCTGACCGAGCGCTCGGCCCGCCGGCTGCCGACGCCGCCGCAGATGAACAACCACGGCAACTACATCGTCAGCCTCGGCAACGTCTGCCGCTGGCTGGCGACCCAGGCCGAGGCGCTGGGCGTCGAGATCTATCCGGGCTTCGCGGCGGCCGAGGTGCTCTACGACGAGACCGGCGCCGTCATCGGCGTCGCCACCGGCGACATGGGCATCGGCCGCGACGGCGAGCAGACGGCCGCCTACCAGCCGGGCGTCGAGCTGCGCGGGCGCCAGACGATCTTCGCCGAGGGCGCCCGCGGGTCGCTGACCAAGACGCTCTTCGCGCGCTACGCGCTGCGCGAGGGCGTCGATCCGCAGACCTTCGGCATCGGCATCAAGGAGTTGTGGGAGGTCGACCCGTCGGTCCACCGCCAGGGGACGGTCATCCACACGATCGGTTGGCCGCTCGACCCCCGGACCTACGGCGGCTCGTTCCTCTATCACCTGGAGAACCACCAGGTGGCGGTCGGCTTCGTCATCGGGCTCGACTACTGGAACCCCCATCTCAGCCCGTTCGACGAGATGCAGCGCTTCAAGACGCATCCGGCGATCCGGCCGACGTTCGAGGGCGGCCGGCGCATCGCCTACGGCGCGCGCGCGATCAACGAGGGCGGGCTGCAGTCGATCCCGAAGCTGACCTTCCCGGGCGGGCTCCTCGTCGGCTGCGCGGCGGGCTTCCTCAACGTGCCCAAGATCAAGGGCACCCACACCGCGATGAAGTCCGCGATGCTGGCGGCCGAGGCGGTCTACGAGGCGCTCGCCGCCGAGGACGGGCCGCGCGAGGTCACGGCCTATCCCGAGATGCTGCGGCGAAGCTGGGTCTGGGAGGAGCTGCACGGGGTGCGCAACATCCGGCCCTCCTTCCGCCACGGGCTCTACGGGGGGCTCGTCTATTCGGCGCTCGACACCTACCTCTTCCGCGGCAAGGCCCCCTGGACCTTCCACCACCATGCCGACCACGAGTCGCTGAAGAAGGCCAGCGAGGCGCCGCGCATCGCGTATCCCAAGCCGGACGGCAAGGTGACCTTCGACAAGCTGTCGTCGGTGTTCATCTCGAACACCAACCACGAGGAGGACCAGCCGATCCACCTGCAGCTTCTCGATCCGGCGGTGCCGGTCGCCCACAACCTGGCGCTCTACGACGCGCCGGAGCAGCGCTACTGCCCGGCCGGCGTCTACGAGATCGTCCGCGACGGCGAGGGCGGCGCGCCGCGGCTGCAGATCAACGCGCAGAACTGCGTCCACTGCAAGACGTGCGACATCAAGGATCCGACCCAGAACATCAACTGGGTGGTACCGCAGGGGGGCGGCGGGCCCAACTATCCGAACATGTGAGGACCGACCGCGATGCCCGTTGCCCCGCTCCTCCGCTCGCCGCCGCTGGCGACCACACGCCCGGCGAACGGCGTGCGCGCCATCGGCCTCGTCGCGGGCATGCTGCTCGCCCTCGGGGCGGCCGGCGACGCCGCGGCCGCGGCCAGGGCCGATCTCGAACCCGAGGTCCGGGCGGCGCTGGAGGCGGCGGCCGGGCAGCCCGGGAGGACGGCGACCGGCGCCTACCTCGCCGGCCTGCATGCCCAGCGCCAGCACGACTACGGCGAGGCCGTCGACTTCATCCTCCAGGCGCTGGCGGCCGACCCCGGCGAGCCCGCACTTCGTATGCGCGCATTCCAGCTCCTGGTCAGCGAGGGACGGATCGCCGAGGCCCTGCCGCTGGCGCGCGAAATCGCGGCGGAGAATCCCGGCACCGGGCTCGCGAACCTGGCGCTGGCCGTCGACGCGGTCCGCCGCGGCGACGCCGCGGCGGCGCGCGGCTTCCTGCAGCGGATGCCGGACGGCGGCGTCAACCGGCTGGTGCTGCCCCTGGTGCGGGCGTGGATCGAGGCCGCCGCCGGCCGCTTCGATCCGGCGTTGACGGCGCTCGACCCGCTGCGGCCGCAGCCGCCCCTCCAGGTGGTGGTGGCGCTGCAGAGCGCGCTCATCCTCGACCGCGCCGGCCGGGCGGCCGAGGCGGCCGAGCGCTACCGGGTCGCCGCCAGCGCCGCGGCCGGCAACCTGCGCGTCACCCGGCTGATGGTGAACTTCCTCGTCCGCCAGGGCAATTTCGACGCCGCCGACGAGGCGCTGCGCCGCTTCGCCACCGTCAGCGGCGAGCCCGACCTGCTGGCGGCGGAGCGGCGCCAGGTCGAGGCCCGTCAGGCGACGGTGGCGCCGCTGGTCCCGGACGCCGCGGCCGGCCTCGCCGAAGCGATGTTCGACGTCGCAACCGCCGCCAACCAGCCGCAGTCGCGCGACCTGGCGCTCATCGTCGTCCGCCTGACGCTGGCGCTGGCGCCGCGGCACACGCTGGCGCACATGCTGCTGGCCGACCTCCTGGAGGATTACGAGCAGCCGGCAGCGGCGCGGAAGGTCTATCTGGAGGTGGCGCCGGACTCGCCGCTGCAATGGTCCGCCCGGCTCCGCGCGGCGAGCGCGCTCGACAAGATGGAGCGCACCGACGAGGCGGTGGCGGAACTGCGCCGGCTGGTCGACGAGCGCACCGACCGCGCCGAGGCGGCGCTGCGCCTCGGCGACATCCTGCGCGCCCGCTCGCGCTTTCCCGAGGCGGTCCAGGCCTACGACCAGGGCATCGCCCGCATCCCGACCATCGAACAGCGCCACTGGTCGGCGCTCTATTCCCGCGGCATCGCGCTCGAGCGCTCCAAGCAGTGGGACCGCGCCGAGGCCGACTTCCTGAAGGCGCTCGAACTGCAGCCCGAGCAGCCCTACGTGCTCAACTATCTCGCCTACTCCTGGGTCGACCGCGGCCTCCACCTCGAACGCTCGCTCGCCATGCTGCGCAAGGCGGTCGAACTCCGGCCCGAGGACGGCTACATCGTCGACAGCCTCGGCTGGGTCATGTACCGCATGGGCCGCTTCGAGGAGGCGGTGAAGGAACTGGAGCGGGCCGTCGAACTCCGCCCGCTCGACCCCGTCATCAACGACCACCTGGGCGACGCCTACTGGCGCACCGGCCGGCGACACGAGGCGCGCGTGCAGTGGCAGCGCGCGCTGACGCTCAAGCCCGAGCCGGATCAGGTGAAGCCGATCGAGGACAAGGTCAGCCGCGGCCTGGAGGCCTCGGACCCGCGGCCGAATGGCGGCTGACGGGCGCGCCGCCGGCGCGGTTCGCGAACGGGCGCCCGCCAAGGTCAACCTCTTCCTGCACCTGACCGGCCGCCGGGCGGACGGCTATCACCTGCTCGACGGGCTGGTCGCCTTCACCCGCTTCGGCGACCGGGTCAGGGCGACCCGCGCGGACGGGCTGTCGCTCGCGGTGACGGGACCGTTCGCCGACGCGGTGCCGGCCGGCGAGGGCAACCTCGCGCTGACCGCCGCGGCTGCGCTCCGGGCGCGCCTCCCGGGCGCCCCCGGGGCTGCCATCCGGCTCGACAAGCAGGTGCCGGTGGCGGCAGGTCTGGGCGGCGGTTCCAGCGACGCCGCGGCGGTGCTGCGGGCGCTCGCCCGGCTGTGGCGGGCGCCGCCGTCGGTCGGCCTGGAGGAGATCGCGCAGGGCCTCGGCGCCGACGTCCCGATGTGCCTCGCCGCCCGCCCGGCCCGGATCTCCGGCATCGGCGAGGTGATCCGCCCGTGCGCGGCCTTTCCCGCCCTGCCGATCCTGCTGGTCAATCCCCGTCGCCCGCTGGCGACCCCCGACGTCTTCCGCGCCCGCAGCGGCCCGTGGCGGGCGCCGTGGCCCGACGTCGCGACCGCCGCGATGGAGCCACTGCTCGCGGCGCTGGCCGGGACCGCCAACGACCTGACCGAGGCGGCCCGCTCCCTGGAGCCGGAGGTCGGGTCCGCCCTGCGCGCCCTCGAGGGCACGCCCGGATGCCGCCTGGCGCGCATGTCCGGCAGCGGCGCCACCTGCTTCGGGCTCTTCGGCGACGCCCAGGCCGCGACCCGGGCGGCCCGCCGCCTGCGCCGCCGCCATCCCGGCTGGTGGGTGCGGGCGACCCGCCTCGAAGGGGCTACAGCGCCGCGTTGAAATGCTCGACCAGCACCATGACGTGGGCGGCGTCATGGGCGGTGAGCGAGCGTGCCGCCAGGGTCTGGGCCTCGGCCGCGTCGATGGCGCGGAGCCGCTCCTTGACCCGCGGCAGGCTGCCCGGGGACATCGACAGTTCGCGCAGCCCGAGCCCGAGGAGCAGCGCCGTATAGCGCGGGTCGCCGGCGATCTCGCCGCAGACGCTGATCGGGATCTGGCGCTCCCGCGCCGCCGTCACCGCGAAGACCATCAGGCGCAGGACCGCCGGATGGAACGGGTTGTAGAGGTTGGCCACCTGCTCGTCGCTGCGGTCGATCGCCAGCGTGTACATGGTGAGGTCGTTGGTGCCGATGGCGAAGAAGTCGGAATGGGCGGCGAGCGCGTCGGCGCCGAGGGCGGCGGCAGGCGTCTCGATCATGGCGCCGATCGGCGGCAGCGGATCGGCGATCGGCACCCGCTGCCGGCGCAGCCGCCGCGCCGTGCGCTGGATCAGGTTCCGTGCCTGCCGCATCTCGCCGACCGAGGTCAGCATCGGCAGCAGGATGCGGATCGAGCCGTGGGCGCCGGCGCGCAGGATCGCCGCCACCTGCGTCTCGAACAGCTTCGGCATCTTGAGCGAGTAGCGGATCGCCCGGAGGCCGAGCGCCGGGTTCGGGCCCTCCGGGAAATGCGCGGCCAGCGCCGGCGCGCGCTTGTCGCCGCCGATGTCGAGCGTCCGGATCGTCACCGGGCGCCCCTCCAGCCCCTCGACGACGGCGCGCAGCATCTCGTACTGCTGCTCCTCGTCCGGCAGGTCGTCGCGGTTCATGAACTGGACTTCGGTGCGCAGCAGCCCGACCCCGTCGGCGCCCAGGGCGCGGGCCTCGTCGACCTCGACCGGCAGGTCGATGTTGGCGTTGAGCGAGATTTCGACGCCGTCGTCGGTGACGGCCGGCAGCGCCGCCACGGCGACCAGCCGGCGGCGCTGGCGGGCGAGCGCGGCTCGGCGGCGGCGGTAGGCGGCGAGCGTGTCCGCGCCAGGGTCGAGGACCAGCCGGCCCTCGCTGCCGTCGACGATGACGGTGCTGCCGCCATGGGCGGCGTCGAGCAGCCCGCGCACCCCCAGCACCGCCGGCAGGTGGAGCGCGCGCGCCATGATCGCCGTGTGCCCCTCGACGCCGCCCATGGCGGCGGCGAAGCCGGCGATGCGTGCCGGGTCCATCAGCGCGGCGTCGGCCGGGGTCAGTTCCTCGGCCAGGATGATCGACCCCGCCGGAATGCGGGCGAAGGACTGGTAGCCGGTCTGGGTGAGGTGGCGCAGCACCCGCTGGCCGGCGCCGCGGACATCGTCCACCCGCGAGCGGATCGTCGGGTCGGCGATCGCCTGGAAGCTCTCGACGATCGTCGCCAGTTCCGCCTCCAGCGCCGCCTCGGCATTGGTGCGGGTCTCGGCGATGCGGCGGTCGACGCCGCGCACCAGCCGCGAGCCGGAAAGCATCTGGCGATGGACGTCGAGGAGCGCGACCGCCGCCTCCTGCGCCGATTCGGGCAGGAGCTCGGCGCGCTGGCGGAGCTTGTCGATCTGCTTGAGCGCGGCATCCACCGAACGGCGGAAGCGCCCGCGCTCGGCCGCGACCTCGTCCTCGGCGACGGCATAGGCCCGGACCGAGACCGCCCCCGGATCGTGCAGGTGGAGGGGGCCGATGGCGATGCCGGGGGAAACCGCCAGCCCGGCCAGCACCCGCTCCGGCCGGTCAGTCCTCATCGAAGCCCGCCGCCACGAGGCGGGCCAGGGCCTCGACGGCCGCCTCCGCCCCGTCGCCGCACCCGAGGATCGTCAGATCGGCCCCCGGCCCGGCGGCCAGCATCATCAGCCCCATGATCGAACTGCCGGAGACCGCCGTCCCGTTGCGGCACACGCTCACCTCGGCGGTGAAGGTTGCGGCGAGCTTCACGAACTTGGCGGCGGCGCGGGCATGCAGGCCACGCTTGTTGACGACGACGACGGTGCGGCGCACCGCCGCCGCATCCCCGCTCATCGCCCCTCCGCCAGCAGTTGCGAGGCGACGTTGATGTACTTGCGCCCCGCCTCCTGGGCGGCGCCGACGGCCGGCTGCAGCTTCGTGCCGGCGCGCACCGAGGCGAGCTTGATGAGCATCGGCAGGTTGACCCCGGCGATGACCTCGACCCGGTTCGGCTCCATGACGGAGATGGCGAGGTTGGACGGGGTGCCGCCGAACATGTCGGTCAGCAGGACGACGCCCTGGCCGGCATCGACGGCCTGGATGGCGTCGAGGATGTCCTGCCGCCGCCGCTCCATGTCGTCCTCGGGGCCGATGCAGACGGCGGCGATGTGGGTCTGGCGGCCGACGACATGTTCCAGGGCTGCCACGAACTCCTCGGCGAGGCGTCCATGGGTCACGAGAACCATTCCGATCATGAATTTCCTACCGTTCGGCGGGCGACCGGCCGTGGGGCCGTCCGGGGGCGGTCGGGGTCAGGAGGCACGGTCGACGTCGCGATGGTGGACGCGCGCCGGCCGCCCCTCGGCGGCGAGCCAGGCGGCCAGGCGCTCGGCGACATAGACCGACCGGTGTTTGCCGCCGGTGCAGCCGACGGCGATGGTGAGGTAGCTCTTGCCTTCCTTGGCATAGCGCGGCAGCAGCGGGCCGAGCCAGCCGGTGAGCCCCTCGAAGAAGGCACGGAAGTCGGGATCGGCGGCGACGCGCGCGCCGACGGCGGGGTCGCGGCCGGTGAGCGGGCGCAGCACCGGGTCGTAGTGCGGGTTGTCGAGAAACCGCACGTCGATCACCAGGTCGGCCTCCCGCGGCAGGCCCTGGCGATACGAGAAGGACATGACCGAGAGCGCGAGGCCGGGGGCGACACCGAGCGCGAAGTGTCCCTCGAGGAGGCGCTTCAGTTCGGCCGGCGGCAGCGCGGTCGTGTCGATGACGAGGTCGGCGCGGCGGCGCAGCGGCCACACCACCTCGCGCTCGCGGCGGATGCCGTCCAGCACCGGCCGGTCGGTCGCCAGCGGATGCCGCCGGCGGGTCTCGGTGAAGCGACGGCCCAGGACCTCGTCCTCGCAGTCGAGGAAGAGCAGCGTCGTCCGCCGCCCGCTCTCGGAGACGATGCGGTCGAGGAGCGCGAGCGAGGTGGGGGCGGCGAAGTCCCGGGTGCGGACGTCGATGCCGATCGCCATCGGCCGCGGCGCCGGAGCATCGGCGTGCAGCAGGCCCGCCAGCAGCACCAGCGGCGGATTGTCGACCGCCTCGTAGCCGAGATCCTCGAGCGCGCGCAGCGCCGTGGTCCGTCCGGCGCCCGACATGCCGGTGACGATGACGACGCTGGGCCGGGCCCCGGCGGCGGCGTCCGGCTCCGGTCGCACCTCGGCCTCCCGACCCGTTGCGGCTGGGTCGACGTTCCGGGTCATGCAGAGGGCGGGCCCGCTCATGGCGGCGGCATTATGGTCAGGCGAGGTTGGAGACAGCAAGCCGGAGCTTGGCGGCCGCCGATGCCGCGAACGGATCGAGACGGAGCAGCGGCAGCACCACGCCCAGCAGCGTCCGCGACGCCGGTTCGGGCATCCGTTCGACCTCCGCGGGCGGCACGGCTGCGACAATCAACCGCAGCTCCGCTTCCGCGAGGCTGGGCAGGCGGACGATGCCGATCCCCCGCACCTCCAGAAGGCCGGCGATGGCGGGCGGCGCGCGGGCCGTCAGCAGGTCGGCGCGACGCGCGACCAGGGTCTGGTCGTCGGCGACGAGCCGGGCCCCGCCGTCGATCAGCCGCAGCGCCAGATCCGACTTGCCGCTGCCGCTCGGCCCGGTGATCGCCACGCCGACGCCGGCGACCGCCACCGTGGTGGCGTGGAGCAGCAGTTCGGCGGCGTCCGGCGCTTGCGTCATCGGCGCATCCTAGGGCCGGCGGCCGGGCATCGGAACCGGGCCGCGCCGCTGGCGAGCCGGAGCCGGTTCCGATATTGCTTCGCCCCGTTCCTTCCGACGTCAGGATCGCCCATGACCAGCGTGACCGCCCTGCCCGACCGCTTTCCCGACGTGGCGGCGGTCGAGGAGTTCATGACCCGCCCGACCGCGGCGCTCCAGGCCGATCTCGCCCGCGCACCGGGCGACATCCTGGTGCTGGGCGTCGGCGGCAAGATGGGCCCGACGCTCGCCCGGCTCGCCAAGCGGGCCTGTCCCGACCGCCGGGTCGTCGGCGTCGCCCGCTTCAGCGAGCCCGGCCTGCGCGAGCGGCTGCAGGGCTGGGGGATCGAGACCATGGAGTGCGACCTCCTCGACCGCGAGGCGGTGATGGCGCTGCCGCGCCTGCCCAACGTCGTCTTCATGGCGGGACGCAAGTTCGGCTCCTCCGGGTCGGAGGAACTGACCTGGGCGATGAACGTGCTGGTCCCGGCGACCGTGGCCGAGGCCTTCCGCGATTCGCGGATCGTCGCCTTCTCGACCGGGTGCGTCTATCCCTACGTCGACGTGCTCTCGGGCGGCGCCACCGAGGAGGTGCCCGCGGTGCCGCCGCCCGGCGCCTATGCCGCCACCTGCGTCGGCCGCGAGCGCATGTTCGAGTATGGCAGCCGGCGCTGGGGCACAGCCGGCCGCCTCTTCCGCCTCAACTACGCGATCGACATGCGCTACGGCGTGCTCCACGACGTCGCCCGCAAGGTCCTCGCGGGCGAGCCGGTCGACGTGACCATGGGCCATGTCAACGTCATCTGGCAGGGCGACGCCAACAGCCAGGCGCTGCGCTGCCTCGCCCATGCCACGGCACCGACCACGCCGATCAACGTCACCGGGCCGGAGACGGTGAGCGTGCGCGCGCTCGCCCACGCCTTCGGCCGCCGCTTCGGCCGGCCCGCCATCGTCACCGGCAGCGAGGCGCCCACCGCCTGGCTCAACGACGCGAGCCTCGCCCACGGCCTCTTCGGCTATCCGGCCGTGCCGCTCGCGGCGATGATCGACTGGGTCGCGGACTGGCTCGCCGGCGGCGGCGCCTCGCTCGACAAGCCGACCCATTTCGAGACGCGCGATGGCACCTACTGAGCCGCGGGCGCTGGCACCTGAGGATGCGGCGGCGCTGACCGGGCTCTCGGCCGAGGCCGGCTGGAACCAGACCGCCGACGACTGGCGCGTCATCCTCGAGCACGGCGCCGGCGAGGGCGTCTTCGCCGCCGACGGGCGGCCGCTGGCCAGCGCCTGCGCCGTGCCGCTGACGCCGCGGAGCCGGTGGATCTGCATGGTCCTGGTGACGCCGTCGGCGCGCCGGCAAGGCCACGCGACGCGGCTGATGGCGCGGCAGATCGCGGCCGTCGAGGGCCAGGGCCTGGTGCCCGGGCTGGACGCGACCGAACTCGGCCGGCCGGTCTACGAGCGGCTCGGCTTCCGACCCCTCTTCGCGCTGTCGCGCCTCGGCGCCGACGCGCCGCACTGGCCGGCGGCGGACCCTGGCGTCGGACTGCGCCCGATCGGCGCCGACGACCTGCCGGCGGTCGCCGCCTACGACGCCCGGGCGACCGGCTCGGACCGGCTCTTCCTCCTCGCCCATCTCCGCACGCGCCGCCCCGCCGCCGCCTGGCTCGCCGAACGGGGCGGCCGGATCGCGGGCTTCGTCCTGGGGCGCGACGGCGTCCGCGCCAGCGGCATCGGCCCGGTCGTCGCCGACGACCCGGCCACCGCGGCCGCGCTCACCGCCGCCGCGGGCCGCGCCACTCCGGGCCCGACGATGATCGACGTGCCGGACGGCCGGACGGCGTTCGCCGCCGCGCTGGCCGCCGCCGGCTTCGCCCGCCAGCGCGGCTTCACCCGCATGGTCAAGGGCGACGACCCGGCGCTGGACCGCACCGACCGGCTCTACGCCCTGGCGGGGCCGGAGTTCGGGTAGCGCCGGGCAGTTACTGCCGGTGCGTCCCTCGACTTCGCTCGGGATGAGGACTGCCGGCATTCTCGGATTCCCTCACCCCGAGCGAAGTCGAGGGAGGCACGGGCACCGGCGAGCGCCGTGAGCGATCGGCGGGCACAGTCGGCGTCAGCGGTCCCGCCCTCGCGCCAGTTCCCGCAGTCGCGCCCAATCGCCCGCGACCAGGGCCTCCTTCTTGCCGCGACTCCGGGCCTTGATCCTGCGCTCGGCCGCGATCGCATCGACGATGTTCGGGCAGTGCTCCTGGAACGCCAGCGCGATCGGCCGTCGCCGCGCGGTCCAACCGTCGAACGTTCCGGCTTCGTGCTGGGCGAGGCGTTCGGCGCCGGTGGTCCGCGTGAGGCCGACATAGCAGCTGCCGTCGGCGCATCGCAGGATGTAGACGCTCGCGCCGGGCCCGGTCAGCGCAGGAACCGCTCCTCCTCGCGCTTCATCTCCGGCACCCCCTGGACCGCGAAGACGCGCTCGGTGGGCGCGATCGTCGCCTCGACGCCGAGCGCGCCGCCGTCGGCGCGGATGCGGCGGAAGGTGTCGGTCAGCGCCTGGGTGATCGCCCGCACCCCGTGGTTGCCGTAGATGACGAGCCGGACCTTGCCGAGCGCCCGGATGCGTTCCTCGGTCAGGTCGGGGTAGGCGGTCGGCACCAGCACCAGCGGCACGCCGCCGTCCCACGCATCGACGAAGGCGACGATCTCGTCCGGCGTCTTCTGCTTGGAATGGATGAGGATGGCGTCCGCGCCGGCCTTCTCGTAGGCGCGGGCGCGCATCAGCGCCTCCTCCTGGCCGAGGCCGGCGATCAGCGCCTCGGTGCGGGCGACGACGAGCAGGTCGGGGTCGCGGCGGGTGGCGCAGGCGGCGGCGATCTTGCCCTCGAATTCGGCCACCCGGACGAGTTCCTGCCGGCCGCCGGCGAGCAGGCTCGTGTCCTTGGGGAAGGTCTTGTCCTCGATCACCAGCGCCGCCACCCCGGCCGCCTCGTACTGGCGGGTGGCATGGATGACGTTGGTCGCATTGCCGAACCCGGTGTCGATGTCGGCAACCACCGGGACCGAAGTGGCCTGGTCCATGGCGCGGGCGATCTCGAGATGCTGGGTCATGGTGACGATACTGGCGTCGGGCACGCCCATCGCCGCGGAGAGTTCGAAGCCGCTGGCCCAGATGCCGTCGAATCCCGCCTCGGCGGCGAGCCGCGCGCCGAGCGGGTTGTGGCAGCCGATGATCGCGGTCAGGGGCTTCTGCGCCAGCCGGGCGCGGAAGGTCGCACGCTTGGACATGGGAGTTCTTCCTTCAGATCTTGCGGTCGCGGCCCTGCCAGTAGCGGCCGCGCACGAGGTGACGCTGGATCTTGCCCGTCTCCATCCGCGGCAGGGCATCGACGAAGTCGACCCGGCGCGGCACCTTGAAGTCGGCGATGCGGCCGCGGCAGAAGGCGCGGATCGCCTCGCCCGTCGCCGGCGTCGCGGCGTGCCCGGGCGCGAGCTTGACCACCGCCACCACCGCCTCGCCCCACTCGTCGTCGGGCGCGCCGACCGTGGCGACGTCCTCGACGGCGGGATGCTGGAGCAGGACGGCGTCGATCTCGGCCGGGTAGATGTTGACGCCGCCCGAGATGATCGTCTCGGCGCTGCGGCCGGAGAGGAAGAAGTAGCCTTCGGCGTCGGTGTAGCCGACGTCGCCCATGGTGAACCAGTCGCCGTCCCAGGCGGCCGCCGTCTTGGCCGGGTCCTTGAAGTAGACGAAGCGCTTCTCGGGAGCGGTGTAGACGAAGATCCGGCCCGACTGTCCCGGCGGCAGGACGCGGCCCTCCTCGTCATGCACCTCGACCCGGCAGCCGGCGGCCGGCCGGCCGATACTGCCCGGACGCCGCAGCCATTCGTGGGAGTCGATGAAGGTGCCGCCACCCTCGGTGCCGGCGTAGTACTCGTAGAGGACCGGCCCCAGCCAGTCGATCATCGCCTGCTTCACCATCGGCGGACAGGGCGCCGCTCCGTGCAGCAGCCAGCGCAGCGAGGAAAGGTCGTGGCGCCGCCGCTCGGCCTCCGGCAGGGCCAGCAGGCGGTGGAACATGGTCGGCACCGCGTGGGTATGGGTGATGCGCCGGGCCGCGACCACCGCCAGCATCTCCTCCGGCGTCCACTTGTCCATGAGGTAGACGCCGACGCCGTTGTTGAGCGGCAGCTGCAGGTTCAGGCGCAGGGGGGCGGCGTGGTAGAGCGGCCCGGTGTTGAGCGCCAGATCGTCGCCGGGCCGCAGGTCGGCCGTCTTCAGGATGGCGCCCAGGAGTTCCATCGGCGAATGGACGCGGTGGACGCCCTTCGGCCGGCCGGTGGTCCCGGACGTGTAGAGCATCGAGGAGCCGAGCACCGGGTCGGCGATGTCGTGCCCGGGATGTCCGGCCAACGCCGCGTCGTAGGACTCGAAACCGGGCAGCCCCTCGCCCAGCGCCAGCTTGGTCGCCGCCGGCAGCGCCGCCGCCAGCGCCCCGGCGACCGCGGCGAAGCGGGGATCGGCGACCAGCACCTTGGCCTCGCAGTCGCCGACGACATAGGTCGCCTCGTCGGCGACCATGTGCCAGTTGAGCGGCGTCACCCGGAAGCCGGCGCGCAGCCCGGCATAGATCACCTCCACGAACTCGGGCCGGTTCGGCGCCAGCAGGGCGATCGCGTCCCCCGCCTGCAGGCCGCGGCTGCGGAGCAGGCGGACCAGCCGGTTGCAGGCGGCGTTCAGCTCGCCGTAGCTGCGCCGGCCGAGCGGCCCGTCGAGCGCCAGGCGGTCCGGCGCCGCCGCCGCGTGGATGGCGATGTGCATGCCGACGGCGGCGGCATCGGTCGGCGAGAGACGGGTTGCGGGATTGTCGTTCATGGACCGCCCTCCCAGCGGCGGCGCCATTGTGAGCGGCGGGCCCGCGGCGAGGCAAGGCGGGCGACGCCACCGGAGCGACCGCTATTCATGGGCTAGGTTCGCCTTGAGTTATGCAATCGCCCGGCAATAGCATGCGCCCCGGCGATCCCGATGGGGGGTCGCCGCCGGTTCGACACCGGAACGCATGGGGGATGCGATGTGCAGAATCTGTGACCGTGACCGCCGCGTCGGCCGTCGCGCATTGCTGGGGTTCGGACTGGCCGGGCTCGCCGTCGCCGCCTTCGGCCCGGGATCGGCCCGCGCCCGCGGGGGGGCGTCGGGCAGGCGGGCGGGCGACCCGGCGGGGGGGGAGCGGCAGGCGGGGCACGGGGGCGTCGGGGGCGCGGCCGACCGGTGGGCGCGCGTGGGGGGGGTCGGGAGGGGCGGGGCGCGCCGGCGCCGCGGGGGGCCGGGGTGGGGCCCGCCTGATCGGCGGCGCGACGACCAGCCTGACGGCAGACCAGGCGCTGGAGAAGCTGAAGGCGGGCAACGCGCGCTACGTCGCAGCGCCCGACATGTGCGTCCAGCAGCTCGCCGCCGGCCGCAGCGCGGTCGCCAACTCGCAGGCGCCGTGGGCGACGATCGTCGCCTGCGCCGACAGCCGCGTCACGCCGGAGCTGCTCTTCGGCGGCGTCGGCCCCGGCGAGCTCTTCGTCGCGCGCAACGCCGGCAACCTCGTGGACACCGCGACGATGGGGACGATCGAGTACGGCTCGGCGGCGCTCGGCGTGCCGCTGATCGTGGTCCTCGGACACGAGCGCTGCGGCGCCGTCGCCGCCGCCTGCGATGTCGTCACCAAGAACGCCAAGTTCCCGGGCTCGATCGGGCCGATGGTGAAGCCGATCGTGCCGGCGGCGAAGGCGGTCGCCAAGCAGCCGGGGGACTTCGTCGACAACACGGTGCGCGAGAACGCGCGCCGGGTGGCCCGCAAGGTCGCGACCAGGAGCCCGATCGTCGCCGACCTGATCAAGGCGGGAAAGGTGAAGGTGGTGGCCGCGCGCTACGACCTCGACGAGGGGCGGGTCGAGTTCTTCGCCTGAGCCGTCGCGAGATGCCGGCCGGCCGGGGCAAGCCCGGCCGGCCGGCGGCCGCGCACATAATGGGCGGGGTGCTGATGTTAGACTTTTAGAGGAAAGGGTTGGTGGTGGCCGTCGTCAAGTCGAAAC